>CAMQVM010000321.1 GCA_947038135.1 uncultured Rikenellaceae bacterium | reverse complement strand
TTTTAATTGACTTAACTTATTGATTTATTGGTTGCAGGAATGGGGAGTACTATATTATTTTAACGAGCATTAAATACTATTCTCAATAGCGAAATGTTTTAAGAAGCTAAGAAGAAAAGATATTTTCTCTTTCGATCCTAGATTTGTTTACAGTTTTTGAAATCGAAATATGAGTGATGTAAAACTAATAGATTGATCAAATAACGACATCACGGTTCAGTTATTTTACAATGTTTATATTCCACCATTAAGTCCAGCTGTATAGCCTAGCTCTATCATATCACAAATTCAATTTCCTTAAAAAGATACTTGCTTTGTGAAGAGTCTTGTCGCTCTACAACAAGCACACCAGCAGGCTCTACTGCCACTATTGTTCCAGTAAAGGTTGATTCATTATCTTTATACGTATAAGGCTTATTAAATCGATATAGGTGCTGGATATAGTCGCCATCAATTCTTGCTAGCTCTTCTAGCGATAGTAGTTCATATAGCTTTAATAGCTGCATAGCAAAGTTGTTTAACATCTCATTTCGGTTTTGCTCCTCACCCTTTATCATATATACTGATGTTGGGTTTGGTGCATTAGAGGTAAATATCTGCTGGTTGATGTTTAGTCCAACTCCAATAACACTCTTCAATATCGCACCCGATGATGTAATACTATTTTCAATCAATATGCCAGCTATCTTTTTATCGCCTACATATATATCGTTTGGCCACTTTATTTTAGCGTCAATATCGACATCTTTGAGGGTTTCGATAATCGCTAGCGATACAATTTTTGAGATGTAAAACTGCTCTGAAGCACTAATAAAATCGGGTTTTATTATGAGCGAAAAAGTGAGGTTCTTAAGGGGCTCACTCTCCCAGCTGTTACCCTGCTGTCCTCTCCCTTTTGTCTGCTCTTCGGCTACAAATAAGCTCCAAGGCTCTTCGCAATCTAGGGCTAGATCGTTTGTTGAGCTTACATTTTTGTTGTATATAATATTTATCATAACTTGTTGTCTTTTTTCAGAGTTTGTAATTTTTCAGCACAAGGTTCTATGTTTAGTGTAATTTTGTGCTTATAGAAGTTTTAGCTTTATCATAATTTAATACAGCAACACTATTAATTTGCAAAGATAGCTTATTATATTGTTAGCTAAAAATAAAATAGTGTTGTTATAAAACAAAATTATTATTACCTTTGCCAAATATTAATAAGACACAAGTAATGATAATATGCTTACATACATATAACTCCCTTAATGACATCATATTGCGTGGTGAGGGCTCTGTTATGTATCTATCTAATATCATTCGACGACGACGATAGTCTTTCGGCTACGTGTCGAAAGTTCTTCTCCTACGACTCAATACTGACCATTTTCTGGTCTTTCATAATAATAAACTTTACAGGTAACATTATAATTAAAAGACATTGCGTAATCTCTTTTAAAACTATTACTCTGTATATTTAATTCTATCAGCACAAAGTGTGCATATTTAATAAATAAGATGACAATTGATGATTTTAAAGTGGTTGTGGCCACAAGTGAGCACGTAGCATTTGCAGACGAAATTTGTAACGAGATGCACGAATCGGCAAAAGCTAGAGGTACGGGTATAGCAAAACGTTCGCCTGAATATGTGGCTCAAAAAATGATTGATTCTAAAGCAGTAATAGCTTTTCATAATGATGGACGATGGGCAGGTTTTAGCTACATAGAGACGTGGGGACACGGTGAGTATGTTGCGAACTCAGGGCTTATAATATCAGTACCATTTAGAAAGCTTGGGTTGGCAAAGAAGATAAAAACTAAAACATTTGCACTGTCATTGCGCAAGTATAGTGGTGCGATGCTTTTTGGCTTGACAACAGGTCTTGCTGTTATGCGAATAAATTCAGAACTTGGTTATCGTCCTGTGCCATACTCTGAGCTTACCGACGATGATAATTTTTGGCAAGGGTGCAAAAGCTGCGTTAACTCTGATATACTTAAAATAAAAGAGCGCAAAAACTGTCTTTGTACAGCTATGATTTTTAATCCTAAAGAGCAAAGCCCTTTAATCAATGTTGATGAAGAGTTGAAAGATGATATATTTACAATAGGCGATTAATAATTTGTGTTATTTGCTTAAATTGTAATAAAGCTATATCTTCAGCGAGCTTTTGCGCTTATACAAGATTCTTAAGTACTCGTTGCGCTTATATAAGCACAAAACTACACTACATATATAATTTTAAGCTGAGTAATATCCTGCTACTGAAAAATACGACTAACAGTAGTTTATGAAATATGATGTTATGTAATTAGTAGTTTTATCATACATAATTTTTATAGGGCACGATTAATAATAAAAATAATAAATAAAATATAGATAATGAAAAAAGTAATTTTAGCATTTAGCGGAGGTCTTGATACCTCATATTGCGCAATATATCTTGCAGAGAAGATGGGTCTTGAGGTTCATGCTGCTATTGCAAACACGGGTGGGTTTTCGGCTTCTGAGCTGGAGTTGATTGAAAAGCGTGCT
>CAMQVM010000320.1 GCA_947038135.1 uncultured Rikenellaceae bacterium | reverse complement strand
GGACTCAAGGCACGTGGGGGGTGTACATTCTGCGTCAATGAGGCATTCAACCCCTCTTACTGTGACAGGTCTAAGAGTGTTGATAAACAGATATCTGAAGGTATCGAGTTTCATAAACTCCGATACGCCAAAACATCAAAATACTTAGCATATTTTCAAGCCTACACAAACACATACAAGCCCCTAAAAGAGCTGAAAGAGATATACTCGCAGGCGCTAAATAACGATGAGGTTTTGGGAGTTATAATTGGCACCCGTCCCGATTGTGTAGATGAAGAGAAGCTAGACTACTTTGCAGAGATATCAAAGACAAAATATGTAGCTTTAGAGTATGGCATAGAGTCGTGCTATAACGAAACACTTGAAAGGGTTAACCGCCAAGACACCTACGAAAATGCAGTGCGAGCAGTAACCCTAACAGCTGAAAGAGGACTTCATGTAGGGGGACATTTCATACTTGGACTACCTGGAGAGAGCAGAGAGATGCTTATAGAGCAAACCTCAATGATTAATGCACTACCACTAGAGACTGTAAAATTTCACCAACTACAAATTTTCAAAGGTTCACTAATGGAAAAGGAGTATCTCGACAACCCTAATAATTTCAATTTTTTTACAGTAGATGAATATATTAAGCTATTTTCAGAGATACTTGTACGCCTACGCCCTAATTTAATTGTTGAGCGGTTTGCGGGTGAAGCTCCACCACGTTTTGTTGTAGCTCCTGAGCCGTGGGGTATTCGTAATGAGGGATTTATAAATAAATTTGAGAAACACCTACTCGCTAACGACCTCTATCAAGGCAAGGAATATAAGGGTTTTTAACTCTATATTTAGAGATTAACCATAAGTAGTAACCATATAACTTTTTTATATGATTACTTTTTAGTAACTTTGTCGAGTCAACAAAAGTATAATAAAAATAAATTAAGATAAATATATGGCAGAGAATTCAATTCTATCTAAATTAGATGGTGTTAAAGCAAAGTATCAAAGTATAGAGAAACAGATCACTGATCCTGACGCAATGTCAGACATGAAGCGTTTTATTCAACTAAGCAAAGAGTACAAAGAGCTAACTCCTATTGTCGAGACTAGCGATAGGTATCAAACTGCATACAACAACCTCTTAGAGGCTAAATCAATCTTCAGCACTGAACAAGATGAAGAGATGAAAGCTATGGCACGTGGTGAAATCGACGAGCTAGAGCCACTCTTAGAGAAGCTAGAAGAGGAAATTAAACTATTACTTATCCCTGCCGATCCACAAGATAGCAAAAATGCTATTGTTGAAATTCGTGGTGGTAGCGGTGGCGATGAGGCTGAAATATTTGCTGGTGATTTATATCGTATGTACCTACGCTTTTTTGAAAAAAGAGGCTGGAAATATGAAGTTACTAGTGAAAATGAAGGCACCTCTGGAGGTTACAAAGAGATTGTAATAAAGGTTACTGGAGCAGGTGTATATGGTGTGCTAAAGTATGAGTCAGGTGTTCACCGTGTTCAACGTGTGCCTCAAACAGAAACTCAAGGTCGTGTACATACATCGGCATCTACTGTGGCTGTGCTTCCTGAAGCTGAGGAGTTTGATATCGAGCTAAAGACTGATGATATCAGAAAAGACACCTTCTGTGCATCGGGTCCTGGAGGTCAATCTGTTAATACAACATACTCTGCTATACGTCTAACACATATACCATCGGGGCTTGTGGTGCAGTGTCAAGACCAAAAGTCGCAGCTTAAAAACTACGACAAGGCATTTGCTGAGCTACGTACTCGTCTATATAACCTAGAGTATCAGAAATACTTAGATGAAATTTCATCTCAGCGTAAAACTCTTGTATCAACAGGCGACAGGTCTGCAAAGATACGTACCTACAACTATCCACAAGGTCGTGTAACAGACCACCGTATCAATATGACACTATATAACCTAAGTGCTGCTATGGATGGAGATATTCAAGAGGTTATTGATGCTCTTCAATTTGCTGAAAATGCAGAGCGCCTACGTGCTGCTGCAAGTCAAGATTAAATTTTGTCTATTAAACTAAAATAAAGTTTTATCTTCTGCACTTTTTTATGCTAAAGATAAAACTTTTATTTTAAAATTGATTGCGTAATATATAAAGATAAATAAGATGAATAGAGATGATATTTTCCAACAAATATGCAAAAAACGAAGCTTTTTATGTGTTGGACTAGATACCGATATAAACAAGATACCTAAACATTTACTTTCAAGTGAAGAGCCTATTTTTGAGTTTAATAAAGCTATAATAGATGCAACAGCACCTTATACAGTGGCCTACAAACCAAACCTAGCCTTTTATGAAACTTACGGTACAGCAGGATGGATAGCTTTTGAAAAGAGTGTTGAGTACATTAAGGTTACTTACCCTGAAATACTTGTTATAGCTGATGCAAAACGTGGCGATATAGGCAACACCTCTGAGATGTATGCAAAAGCATTTTTTGAGGCTACCAAAACTGATGCCGTGACTCTATCACCATACATGGGTAGT
>CAMQVM010000319.1 GCA_947038135.1 uncultured Rikenellaceae bacterium | reverse complement strand
CTTATGTCAACTACTCTTTTTATATAGGTGCCACAAACGACAATATAGCAGTTATCGAAAGCATAGACCCTAAGGTGGTATGTGGAGTTAAAATATTTATGGGTAGCTCTACTGGTAATATGCTTGTAGATAATAAAAAGACACTAGAGGCGATATTTAAAAGCTCGCCAACCCTTGTTGCTACACACTGCGAAAGTGAGCCAATAGTGCAGCGTAACTTAGCATTATATACATCACTTCATGGTGAAAATATTACACCTGAAATGCACCCTTTAATTAGGAGTGCTGAGGCGTGTTATGAATCTTCAAGTGAGGCGGTAGAGCTTGCCACTAAGTTTGGCACACAGCTTCATGTGCTTCATGTAAGCACGGCTAAAGAGCTGTCGTTGTTTTCAAATGCTCCACTTTCAAAAGATAAAAAAATTACATCTGAGGTGTGTGTGCATCATCTATGGTTCGATGATAGCCACTATCACACTAAAGGTAATATGATAAAGTGGAACCCTGCAGTCAAGTCGTTGTCTGATAAAGAGGCGCTTATTGAGGGGGTCAAAAATGGCACTTTAGATGTTGTTGCTACCGACCATGCACCACACACTTTAGATGAGAAGAGCCGTCCTTACCTCTCTTCACCATCGGGTGGACCTCTTGTTCAACACTCTTTGGTGGCTATGTTAGAGATGGTAAACAGAGGTATATATTCAGTAGAGCAGGTTGTCGATAAGATGTGCCATGCTCCAGCGGTGCTGTATCGAGTTAATAAGCGAGGGTTTATTCGTGAAGGGTATTTTGCCGATATTGCAATTGTAGATAAGAGTAATAGCTGGACAGTTAGCGACTCTAATATACTATATAAGTGTGGTTGGTCGCCTTTTGAGGGGGTAGAGTTTAGCACTAAGGTTAGTTATACTATCATTGGTGGTGTTGTAGCCTACGATAATGGTGTTATAAACGAAGATATCAGAGGATCAAAATTAACATTTGATAGATAAACAATTTAATAGGCAAAAATAGATATAAAAATAGAGATTACATAGATGAGATATACAGATTTAAAGTTAATAGTAGAAGAGGGAAAGAGTATATTTATTGAGACATTAGGTTGTCAAATGAATATTGTTGATAGTGAAGTAGTAGTATCTATCATGAAAGAGCACGGTTACGGATATACTAGTGATATAAAATCGGCTGATATAATACTTCTTAACACCTGCTCTATACGTGATAATGCCGAGCATAAAATATGGCATAAAATAAAGGAGTATCAACACTTTAGAAAGAAAAATAAAAAGTTGAAGATAGGCGTTATAGGTTGTATGGCCGAGCGTCTTAAAAGTAGACTTCTTGAAGAGGGTGGCAATGTAGATATTGTTGTTGGTCCTGATGGTTACCGCTCGCTACCTGCTCTTATGGGGTCGGTGCTAGGTGGTAAAAAAGAGGTTAATGTAGAGTTGTCGGTAGAAGAAACTTACGCTGAAATCACTCCTGTACGCCTTGATGCTAATGGAGTAGCAGCTTTTGTGGCTATAATGCGTGGATGTAATAACTTATGTTCATATTGTGTAGTGCCTTTTACTAGGGGGGTAGAGCGTAGCCGAAACCCTTATACTATTATATCAGAGGTTGAGGAGCTTATCAAAGATGGTTATAAAGAGGTTACCTTGCTAGGGCAGAATGTCAACTCGTTTAAGTGGAACGATGAGCGAGGAGATGTAACCTTTCCTAAGCTACTAGCTATGGTGGCAGAGCTGTCGCCAAGCTTTAGGGTTCGTTTCTCTACCTCACACCCTAAAGATTTAAGCGATGAGCTTATTACAGTTATTGCATCACACCATAATATATGTAAGAGTATACATCTGCCAGTGCAGTCGGGTAGCAGTAGGGTGTTGAAGCTAATGAATAGAAAGTATGATATTGAGTGGTATATGGAACGTATGTATGCTATAAAGGCGGCAATGCCCGAGTGTGCTATCACAACAGATATTATTGCAGGGTTTTGTGGCGAAAGTGAAGAGGATCACCAGCAAACTCTTGCAGTTATGCGTGAGGTGGGTTACTCTGCCGCTTTCATGTATAAATACTCTGATCGCCCTGGTACTCGTGCCCACCGTTCTATGGAAGATGATGTTGATGATGATATCAAAACTCGTAGGGTTAATGAAGTTATTGAGCTGCAAAATCACCTCTCGTTAGAGCATAACAAGCTTGATATAGGTCATGTTTTCGAAGTTTTAATTGAAAATTCATCTAAGCGTAACAGCAGCGAGTCTTTTGGGCGTACATCGCACAATAAAGCAGTTGTGTTTCCTTCAGAAGGACATAAAAATGGTGAGTTTGTTAATGTCAAAATATTAGAGTGTTCGAGTGCTACCCTTAAAGGTGTATTGGTTGATTAGTAATCTGCCTTTTTTACCTATTATAGTCCGATTAAATAGGCTGATTCGCAAAACCTCGGTTTTGTGAATTAGCCAGCTCCCCTAGGGAGCCACCAAGCGCCTAAGGCGCGTAGGTGCTTTTTGCGAGCTCTTTAGAG
>CAMQVM010000318.1 GCA_947038135.1 uncultured Rikenellaceae bacterium | reverse complement strand
AGTGTGTATTCTTCCCCTTTTTGCATATTTAAGGGCATCACCTGCAACCTCTATATCTCGCTCTACTGCACGTGTAAGGGCGCATATTGTAGGGTTAGATACTGCTTTTGAAATCTCTCTTACTGAGTTGAAATCTCCAGGGCTTGATATAGGAAACCCTGCCTCTATAACATCAACACCCAAGCGCTCTAGTGCTTGTGCAACCTCTATTTTTTCTATTGTATTTAGCTGGCAACCTGGAACCTGCTCGCCGTCTCGTAGTGTAGTATCAAATATATAAACTCTTTCTGCCATCAGTACTATTATTTAGTTATAGTACAAATTTATCAATTTTATGTTTAATTGGTGAATTACCTATTTATGTTTTTACGTTATCCAGAGTATATATTTTGTTGCAATGGTATGTTTAATAGTTTATTATGTGTGTATTTGTGTGTTATCCAAACGGTAGTATTAATTGTTATATCTTTTTCATCTCTTGTCTAAATAGTAATGCTTGAATTACTCCTCTTAGTAAAAGATACACTATAAATGCAAGCCATAAAGCGTTGTTGTCTATTAGTGATATAGTAGAGTAGTAGACAACAAAGAACATAAAGGTGGATATAAACATGGCGTTTCGCATGGCAGCAGATTGTGATGCCCCAACCATGATACCATCATACAAAAATGCTAAAAAGGACATTATAGGTACAGCAGTGATCCACCAGCGAAATTGTACTGATGCCTCAGCAATCTCTCTGCTTTCTCCAAAGATAGACAATATAGGGGTTAGGAAAAACATATATCCAATAGTAAATGGGATAGATAGGCATACCCCCCATAAAACCAAGCTCTTTACGCTCTCCATTAGTAGCTTTTTGTTTTTCGCCCCTGTGTATCTGCCAACCAATGCCTCTGCGGCGTAGGCAAATCCATCCATGAAGTATGAAAAGAGGATAAACAGTTGCATTAGTAGGGTATTTACTGCTAATATATCTTCGCCCATAGTTGATGAGGCAGAGATGAAAAAGGTAAATACTGCGCTTAGGCATATTGTTCTAAGAAATATATCTTTGTTAACCTTAAAAAACTTCTTCATCTCGGCAAAAGACATAGCAGCCTTAAGAGATATATTTTTGAATATCTTAAGATATCGATATTTTATCACTATTAGAGATATCACCACGCCCATATATTGCGATATTACTGTTCCAAGTGCCACACCCTTTACTCCCATGCCCATAGGTATAGCAAATATATAGCTGGTGATGATGTTTGATACATTCATAATGATAGCCATCATCATTGGTGTCTTAGAGTTTTGCATACCTATAAACCACCCTTTAAAGGCATACATTGCAAGGGTGGCAGGAGCTGCCCATATTCTTATATCAAAATAGTCTGATGCTATTTTGGCACTTTCGCCCTCAGAGTTGAGTATATACAGTGCTAGGTGCTTTAAGGGTGTCATAAATATGATTAGCACACCAGCTATTGCGCATGCCACTATTACTGCTCTTAATAGGATATTTACACACTCGTCGAGGTTGCGTGCTCCATAAGCCTGTGCTGTAAAACCCGAGGTGCCCATGCGCAAAAATCCGAAATTCCAATATATTAGGTTAAATATCGCTACACCTATGCCTATTGCGCCAATATATTTATAGTTACCAAGGCTGCCTACAATCATTAGGTCTACCATGCCTAGCAGCGGTATTGTTATGTTTGAAATGATGTTGGGTATTGCTAAATTTAATATTTTTTTATTCATCTGTTGTTGTTCTTATAAAATGTATTATATTTGTAGTTATAAAATAGAGTGGCTTAAAAGTGTAAAACTTTATTCAGCCACAAAGATACTTTTAAAATTATGACTATGCAACATCACGAGAATAAACACAGCGAAAATTTCAAAGATAGCGCACTTAAAGTTAACAGTGGCATTGAGCGTCCACCGATAATAAACCCCTACTTTAAGAAGAGAGAGAAACGAATACTAACCACCGACGATTACGTTAATGGTATACTTGAGGGTAACATAACAATACTCAGTCAAGCAATTACTCTTATTGAGAGTCTGCTGCCTGTGCACCATGAGCAGTCGCAAGAGATAATCAAGAGGTGTTTGCCTCATAGTGGGCGTTCTATACGTATAGGTATCACTGGAGTTCCTGGTGCGGGTAAGTCTACCTTTATAGAGGCAATAGGTACAAAAATAACCGAAAAGAACCACTCTTTAGCAGTACTTGCAATAGATCCAAGCTCTGAGAAGAGTAAGGGCTCTATACTTGGCGATAAAACACGCATGGAGACTCTTGTACATAACAAAAAGGCTTTTATTCGTCCTAGCCCATCAGCAGGGTCGCTAGGGGGTGTAGCACGCAAAACACGTGAGAGCGTTATACTTTGCGAGGCGGCAGGCTTTGATGTGATTTTTATTGAGACAGTAGGAGTGGGGCAGTCTGAAACAGCTGTTCACTCTATGGTAGACCTCTTTTTAATGCTTCAAATATCTGGGGCAGGAGATGAGCTTCAAGGAATAAAGCGTGGTATAATGGAGAT
>CAMQVM010000317.1 GCA_947038135.1 uncultured Rikenellaceae bacterium | reverse complement strand
GAGATTCTCCGGAGTGACTGGAGTTCAGACGTGTGCTCTTCCGATCTAAGAGGATATCCTTATGGATGTTCTCTTTAAAAGGGTGGGAGACGGGGCTCGAACCCGCGACCTCCGGAACCACAATCAGGCGCTCTAACCAGCTGAGCTACAACCACCATTTTTAACGCTACAAAGATAAGTATAATTTAATTAAGTTCAAAATCTTTTTTTGATTTTTTTAATCTCCAACGCATCATTAGTACTGCAAGAACAGTGTATATTGCAGATAATAACCACATTACATTATATTGAAAATTTACATCATTTAACGTCGCACCCATCACTTCAAGCCTCAAAAAGCCCATAACTGCACTGCTACTAGGAATTATTAGCCCCAAATGATATAACCAGCTAGGCATTCCCTCTACTGGAAATGATATAGCACATAGCAGCAAAAATGGTATAGACCATATTACAAGCATCAATATAGCATTTTCACGTTTTGCAAACATTGTAGATAGCGCAACCGACATAGCTGATACAGATATAATATAAGGTATGACATAAAACATAACATCAAATATAGATGCACGAGAAGGGTAGCCCCAAAACTTATAATAGACACCAAAGACAATAATCATCAATACACTCATTACAGCGAGATAACACAACAGTTTACCCATAACCACCGTAAATGGTGAGTACCATACACCTTGCTTGTTTCGATATAGGCTATACATCTTACGCTCGTTAAAGGTGCCACCAATAATACCTATACCGATCAAAAGAGCCTGTTGTATTATTAAAAGCATTATTGCAGGCATCACAAATATACCGTAACCCTCATTTCTATTAAACAGCTTTACTGTTCCTAGCTCAACGGGTTCAGCAAGTATCTGAGCATCAACTTCAGACATTCCACTTTTCATAAAGTTGTTAACTTCTATTTTATAGTTTGTAACTGCCATAACGTTGCTGGTTGCAGTGAATAGGCTTTTATACATCAAAAAGTAGCTAGCATCAGCATAGATAGCAAACTTTGATTGCACACCTTGTGCTATTTTCTTCTCAAAATCAACAGGTATAACAATCACCCCGTACACCTTACGTTGATAAAACAGCTGTTTTGCTGCCTCGATATTTGTTGGCTCGTAGGCAATATCTACCGAGGGCGAAGCCCCAAGCGCCTGAACAAAGCTACGTGATGTAGTTGTTTGATTCAAGTCTATAACAGCAATAGGCACCTCTCTAACTACCTCGTTACGATAAGCTAGTGAATATAGGGTAGAGTATATAAATATCGCCCCAAAGAGTATAAGCATCACTCCTGAGTCGGTAAATATAGATCTAAACTCTCTGGTTATAACTCTCACAAGGTTATCGCACCAAGAGGATATATTATTTAACATATTTCGCATAATAAAATTATTAACTAGCTTAGTCCCCAGTATCGTTCGTTTAAAGCTAGCTTTTTCAACCTAAATAGCGATAGAAGCGTAGCAAGTACAAATATCATGAGCATAGCAAGATCCATATATGACACATATAGTGGAGCGCCCCGCATTCCTTGATCTATAAAGACATTAACATAGAAGGTAAGAGGAAATAGATTAGCGCACATCGCCACGACTGGATTCATTGCCATTAGCGGAAATGTTAGCCCCGAAAATGAAAAAGCCAAAACACCATAACCAGCAGATATACTCATTGCAAGTCGCATATTAGCAAATATAGATATAAAAAATATCCCAATCATTTGATAAGCAATCAAAAATAGAACATTTGCTGCCACAAGCATAATTTTACTACCAAGCAGTGGTACATCTAGGTAGTCATACATCAAGTAGTTCATAAGCAGAAGGTGCACAATCGATATAAGAGTATAAGGTAACATCTTTGCAGCGGTGGCAATCAATATATTATTTTTCCCTGCCGCTAGCCATGTTCGCCCTGTGCCGTTTTTAAGCTCTGAGCCAAATGCATAGGCCGACCCAATCAGCACCATTATAAGAATCATCATCGGCATAAACCCTGGTAGCAGGTAGTAGGCATAGCTTGTGTAGGGGTTAAATAGTATATGCTTATCATAATATATAGGCATGGCTATTGCGGTTACCTCTTGTTGTGATTTACCTGCTGAAAGAAGCTTTTGCATCTCTATACCTGCCGAGAAGCTCTTTACAGCAGTTGTAATATCTCGCTCAAGCAGCGACCCTACCAATATGTTTAACCCGCTTATAAATGCTGAACATTCAACCTTGTCGCCACGGTATATGCTCCTTTGAAAATCTTTGGGCACAACAACAACAGCACTTATAATACCTTTTTTCATCATACTACGTCCCTGCTCTACTGAGCCAATATCATAGGCTACATCTACCGAAGAGGTAGCATCAACCATCTGTATCATTTGACGAGACATCTGAGAGCCATCAAGGTCAACAACACCAATAGGCATATTATCGGGTACTCCCTTGTAGAACAGAGCCACAAGAAAATACATAGTAATGATAGGTATCAGTACAATAGAGAACGAGAATGTTTTATCTCGCCTCAAAAAGCGCAAC
>CAMQVM010000316.1 GCA_947038135.1 uncultured Rikenellaceae bacterium | reverse complement strand
GGCAGAGTTGCAGCTTAGCCGAGAGCCTTTTAAGCTCCCTAAAATGACACTAAATAGTGATATAAAAGATATATTTGATTTCAAGTATGAAGATTTCAAACTTGAAGATTATACCTCACACCCAACAATTAAAGCACCAATAGCAATATGATACTATCAGCAATAGTGGCAGTAGCACAAAATGGTGTTATTGGCAATAACAACCAGTTAATTTGGCATATTACCGAAGACCTAAAATATTTTAGGGCAAAAACCACAGCACACACTATAATAATGGGTCGAAAGAGCTACGAATCAGTCGGTAAAGCTCTTCCTAATAGACGAAACATTGTTATTAGCCGAAGCACCGATTTTACTGCTCTCGATTGTGAGGTGGTAAACTCTTTAGAGGCAGCAATAAGTCTATGTAGTGATGAAAATGAGGTGTTTATCGCTGGTGGTGGTGAAATATATAGGGCTGCACTTTCGCAGTGTGATAGGCTATATATTACAGAGATATCGCAAGCGTATGAGGGTAGCACAACCTTTCCTGAGGTAGATAAAAGCCAATGGATAGAGGTTTCACGAGAGGATTTCAACGGTGGTGTGAAGTATCCTCACCCTTTCTCATTTGTTGTATATGAGAGAGTGAAATAGTGTTGATGTTAAAATAGTATTTAGCTATGTAATATGAATTTATTTAACTACCTTTGCTAATTATTGCAACACCTACAAAAACGAACAATTAATTATTTAATAAATATTTTATCATGCAATCAATCGAAAACTACAACTTTAGTGGAAAACGTGCTATAATCCGTGTGGATTTTAATGTGCCACTAGACGCAGATTTTAAAGTTACTGATGCTACACGTATCCGTGCAGCTATACCAACTATTAAGAAAGTTCTTGAAAAAGGAGGTTCTGCTATCTTAATGTCTCACCTTGGTCGTCCAAAGGGTGTAACTGATAAATTTTCTCTAAAGCATATTATCTACAAAATAGAGGAGCTTTTAGGTGTTAAGATTATCTTTGCTGAAGATTGTCAAAATGCTGCTGCACAAGCTGCCGCACTAAAGCCAGGAGAGGTTTTGCTTCTTGAAAACCTACGTTTCTATGCTGAAGAAGATGGTAAGCCTCGTGGTCTTGCTGAAGATGCTACTGCTGAAGATAAAGCTGCTGCTAAGAAGGTTATTAAAGAGTCGCAAAAGACTTTCGTTAAGACCCTTGCTTCTTATGCTGACTGTTATATCAATGATGCATTTGGTACTGCTCACCGAGCACATAGCTCTACTGCTCTTATTGCAGAGTATTTTGCTAATGACAAGATGTTTGGTTACATCATGGAGAATGAACTAAAGGCTATTGATGCTGTTCTTCTTGATGCTAAGAAGCCTTTTACTGCTATCTTAGGAGGATCAAAAGTGTCTACTAAAATTACTATCATCGAAAGTTTAATGGAGCGTGCTGATAACCTTGTTTTAGGTGGTGGTATGACTTTTACTTTTGTTGCTGCTATGGGTGGTAAGATTGGTAACTCTCTTTGCGAGAAGGATCAATATGAAATGGCTCTTGATATATTAGCTAAGGCTAAGGCTAAAGGTGTGAATATATATCTACCTTTTGACACTCTATCGGGCGAGAGCTTTAGTAATGATTGTGCTACTCTTATTACTCCTTCTGATGAGATTCCTGATGGTTGGTTAGGTCTTGATATCGGTCCTAAGGCTATCGAAGATTTCAGTAAGGTTATTGAAAACTCTTCTACTATTCTATGGAATGGTCCTGTTGGGGTGTTTGAGATGGATACTTTTGCTGCTGGGTCTCGTGCTATTGCTGAGTCTATTGTTAAGGCTACCGAGAATGGTGCTTTCTCATTGATTGGTGGTGGTGACTCTGTTGCTTGTATCAATAAGCTAGGTCTTGCTGATAAGGTTAGCTATGTATCTACTGGTGGTGGTGCACTGCTTGAGTATATGGAGGGTAAGGTTCTTCCAGGTGTTGCTGCTATTAAGGCATAATGTTTTATTTGTTGGTGTGGGTGTCATGTTCACGCTGATTTTATGTGATATGCTTATAGCATTTTATTATAAAAGGGCTGCTCAGTTTTGGGCAGCCCTTTTTGTTTTGTTGATTGTTTTGTTTCTCGTGGGTTTTATGCTGAATCTGTTGCAAAAATAAGAGAATTTATACAGGAGAGAGGGTGTTGGCAAATTGATGAAATACAAAATTTATGGCTAAAATCAACAAAGCATACTTTAGTATTTGGCTGAGTTGCAACCCCGAAAGTAAATCATTAGTTTGCAATTTTGCAATAGTCTCCTAGCACACTAGCAGAAGAATAAAATAAAGGAGTTCTAAAACCGAATTTTTGAGAGGGCATACGTACCTTGAATTTTGAGGGAATAACAATTGTATTTAGGGAGATTCGCAAAACCTTAAATATACTTATTTCAACTATTTAGGTATGGTTTTTATTAATAAATTACCCCGAAAACAGAACTTATAGCTATTTTTTGGGGTAATACAATTTTTATTTACGCTTTTAAAAAAAAAGCGGCGCTCTA
>CAMQVM010000315.1 GCA_947038135.1 uncultured Rikenellaceae bacterium | reverse complement strand
ATAGCACTTGCCGATGCAAAATCTTTTGCAGGCTGAAAAATTGCGCTTTTTTGCCCATTATACATAGACACTGCCTCCATGTTATCAAGCGAAAAACGACCAAGATCAACAATGCCATTTTGAGCATTACCAAGCTGCACACCGTCATAAAACACTCCTACATGATGGCTACCCATGCTTCGCACATTAACAGTTTTAAGCCCTCCAACACCACCATAGTCTTTTAACTGTACACCTGAAAAGTAGCGCACTGCATCGGCTACTGAGTGTACACTCATCTTTTTGAGCTCTTTGCCCGACAGCATTTGAACTGGAGTAACCTCTTTGACTACATATTTACCACGCACAACAACACTATCAACACGATATGTTTTTTGACCTGACGATTTAACCACTTTCTGCTGAGCAAAAGAGGGTTGACTGAAACATATGAATATAAATATAAGAGCACAAAAGAGATTTCTCACCATCTATGTAGTTAAATAATTATCAATTAGATTTTACAGTAGATGATAAATTTATAGAGCTATCATTACGATAGATATATAAAAGCAAGTAAGTCAGAAATAAAAAATGAATTTTACAACTTTCCTAGCCCATTACCCGTAGACTGTAAAAACACAAAAATTGCAAAGGCAGGTCTTCTGACTTATTCCAGTTTTAAAGCCTTCCCAACAAAAATGTCAGTGGCAAAGAGTTTTAAAACAATATATCCATATAGAGTATGGATTGGACATTACAGCAGCGGGAACTGTTATCGATTCTCACGATATTCCCTTTTAATTCCGAAGCTCTCATATTTTGAGCATGAGATAGAAACCATTACAGCACAAAGGTAGTTATTTATTTGTTATACACAAATAAATAACTACCTAATAATAAATTGAGTGTAATTGAAAAAACTACTCTATATTTTTCATAACCGTAACAAAGTGAGTAACCTTAGTTTCAAACATAGGCTTAGCAATATCTACATATTGTTGAATAAGCTCATTTTGATATAGTTCATACCCCTCCATTGTATCTATCTCTATAAGCACAGAGTAGATATAGTGGTTTTCAACACTATCAGATAGCACCCTCGAAAAAGTGACTCTTTTAAATAGAGGCTGAGATTTTAAAAGAGGTAGAAAATTATCAGTAACAAGTGTATACCACTGACCATGCGCCTTTGGCTCCACCATGAATGATGTATTTAATAAGTAACCCATTGTTTAAACTTTAAACTAAAAATTATTGTAATTTAGGAGGACGCTTTGCAAGTGATGCTATCACAAGACCTAGCATGGCTCCATATAGTAATGTTGAGAGCATATGGCTGATAATAACCACAATAGGATTATTCATTAAACCACTAGATATAGCCATTAGCGCAAGCTCCTTTTGCTCTTCAGTAAAACCAGTGTTATTTTTAATCACTGTCTCTTGAATAGCAGTATAATGCTCAGGATCGATTATATTAGTCTGCACAAAAGCAAGTGACCCGTATATTATACCTGCAAATAGCATTAAAAATATCACAAACCCATAAGCTGAGGCATAACCCATTCCAAAATCGCCACGCTTTTTGCCATACCTTATTGTGAAAAAATATAACAACCATGCCATACCCCCAAATTCAACCACACCGATAATACCTTCAACAACCTCTGTGCTTGGCAGAAAATATCTGACTAGCACCATTGTAAACATAGCTAAACCGATGTAAAATCCTCCAGTAGCGGCATCTTTATTCCTTGTAGCCCTTAAGGCTTTAAAATCTTCTAAATTCATAAACTATAATATTGTTAAAATGTATATTCACCCTGTCGTACTATTGTAACCTCACCATTAGCAAGCTCTACAACCGTTGATGGCGAGTTAAACGCATCGCCTCCATCAATAAATATATCTACTATATTTTCATACTCCTCACGCAGAAGCTCGGGATTGATAACATCTTCAATATCAAGCTTTCCTGATGGTAAAGAGGTCGTAACCAAAGGCACTCCTAGCATCTCTACAATAGCCTGAGTGATAGGATTTTCAGTGATACGCACACCGACAAACTTCTTGCCCTCCAAAAACTTATTTGGCACACTTCCCATAGCCTCCATAATATATGTTACTGGAGCTGGAGTGTGTTCTTTAAGAACTTTAAAAGAGGCATTATCTACCTTCGCATATTTTGCTATTGATTGCATATCAGGACATATTAACGCAAGATTATCATCTGTCTTACGCTTTATCTCCTTTATTTTATTGATAGCTTTAATTTGATCTAACGAACACCCAATAGCATATAGAGTATCGGTAGGGTAAATGATTACCGCCCCCCCATTAAGAGCATCCACAATCTCCGAAATTAGCTTTCGTGAGGTGTTATCTTTGTATAATTTTATAAATTTGCCCATATCTGTTATGCTCTATTATTCTTTATTATGCTCTATTATGATGTTTGTCACTCAGTACCAGCTACTATTTTGTATATTTAAACTCGCCTTTATCGCTACGTATTGTAAGATGAGGAGCAGAAGCTGGCTCTATACGACCTATAATTTGCGCATCTACACCAAAAGATTTAGATAT
>CAMQVM010000314.1 GCA_947038135.1 uncultured Rikenellaceae bacterium | reverse complement strand
TATATTTAATGAGCTAAGCAATCAAATAGATTATGTAAGAGTCGAGGGTAGTGAAAATATATCTACATTAGCATTTCATGTTATTAAGAAAAATAATGTATTTACAAGATCTACCGATTACGAATATGTAAATCAACCAGGAGAGTTAGGTGTAAAAATAGTTCGTAACATGGTGGTTAACGATGATTTGGTGTCATACACCTACGACAAAGGAGCACTAGCTAGCGACGATACAAAAGCAAGTTATGAGATGCTATTAAATCTCTCGCCCGACAATAAGCTCACCTACCTAGATGTAACCGTACATGTCAAGGGGCTTAACAACGCCCGTATGCCAGCAATGGCTGACCTGCTAAACGTAGCAAATGCTCACCATGTTAATGATGATATAAACTCAACCACTACATCTACTGTACAGTTTGATATAGGCAATATCATTTTCAACCCTGGCTCTACTACCGATGGTACTGTATCATCTCGTGTAGCACTTTGGGGCGTGGTGGGCGATAGAGATAACACCACCGACCAACCTAAAGACGCCCCAATAATACTCGATATGCTATTTATGTTGGTTGACAAAGATAAAACCATAATTAGGCATAAGGTAGATATTACAGATAGTATAACCTTTAAGAAAGAGACCTCAGGCATTATTGTTATGAGCACAGATATAGATTTATTACTTCCTGATGTAGAACCTGAAAGTGGCGGTGATGGCTCTGGCTTTGACACCGAGCTTGATGATTGGGATGTTATAGATATTCCACTTTAAAACAAACTTATTTAATAATAACAATTAAAAACAATTATGAAGAAATTATTTTTAGCAGCAGCAGTTTTTACCACAGTGGTAGGCTGCTCAAAAAACGAGGTTAGCGAGAAGACTAACCCGGAGTTGATACAAAATTTTATTAGATTTTCAACCCTTAACGACAAAACTGGTAGCAGTATTACTCGTAATGCTAATGATCAAAATACTACCTTTGGAGTATTTGCAAGGGAAACTGGTAGCACAAAGGGATGGTATATAGAAGGTGTTGAGGCTAAGGCTATATCAAATAGCATCGATATTCCTTGGCCAAATGTAAAGTTGGATTTTTATGCGTATGCACCATTTACTGGATTACCTGGTGATTCGGTCGTCATGAATAAAGAAGAAACAAGAACAACAATTAGTATTAAACCTCCAACCAATGCTTTAATGGATTTTACAATGGCATCTATTTTAGATCAAAGCTCAAGTGAAACCGCTGTTGCTTTGCAATTTAAACATAAGTTATCTAAAATTGTTATCACTGGTAACAAGAGTTTAGATATGGACAGGTCGTATGTACTAGAAATGGGACACGCAACGTTGAAAGTTAATAACTCTACAGGTACTATTACTGTTGGTACTTCCTCAGAAACTGATGTGATATCTTTTCCTTCAACTGAAACCGAAACTTACACAAGCATCGGAAAAGTAACCGATAATGCTACAAAATCAGCCACATTTTATATTATTCCTCAACCATCAGAAGGTTGTACCGTAATTATTAAAGGGGTGACAATTACACGTAATGGGCATACAGCTAATGTAGCAGTAACCCACACCTTTGATGCTGCTGGCGTAACATTTGCACCTGGGAATCAATACAATCTTAATTTTACGATTAAGGGAGATGGAATTTCATTTTCTACTAGTATGAAACCTTGGGATCAGGGCGCAGGCACTGAACTTTAAACGAAACAACAACACACATTTACATATAGGTTGCAAGATAAAACACCTCTTGCAACCTAAACAAACATTCAATATATCATAAAAGTGCAACTACATAAACCTTGATACAGATAGTGAACAAAGAACTATATATGTACTCTGAGGTGAACTATTTCAAGCATCACTATGTTTGTTTGCTAATAAACAGAAACAATAAAAATAAAGTATTAAAAACAACTAGAAAACAGGCTATAAAACATTGTAATTAAACCTGTTAAATTATTGCATTGCAATTATTTTTATTACCTTTGCAATTATAATACTAAAACTAATATTTATCATGAAAAAATTCTATATTCTATTAACAATCTCTTTAATACAATTCGCAGGGTGTAGAGATGCCATGCACCTCAAAGATGTACCATACGTAGAGGGTGCACACTTCACCATGAATATCACAGGTGCTACGGTTCAAGAGAGTGCCAACCTTATAGCAAACATGCGAATATTTCTATTTACAAGAGACAAAGGCAGTGAAAAAGGGGTTTTAAAAGAGGAGGTTTTAAACCTTGACAAGAGCGGTGGTGCCAACAAAATCTCATCTGAGCACGTAACTGCAGGCGAGTGGACTATGGTAGCGATATCGAGCCTGAGCGCTGAAAAGATGAATATTGAGCCTAAATATGCCCAGAGCCGTGAACAGCTGTTTCAGCAATTCACACCGGGTAGTTTAGCTGCCCCGAGCAAAGGTGGCAACTGCAATGAATTTATGATACTTACCAAAGATATAACAATTTTAGATGGGCAAACAGAGATCGTTAATGATGCTAAATTTCAACGTGCAGTAGGTAGGGTAAGAGTTACTATTGTAGATGT
>CAMQVM010000313.1 GCA_947038135.1 uncultured Rikenellaceae bacterium | reverse complement strand
AGAAATTCAATCATTAGTACAATTTCTTAAATGCTTAAGAGTATCTTTATTGGGGTAGAACAGCGTATCAAAACGCTGCAAATGTATACCAAACTCCTACTGGTGAGTGGAAAGGTTTCGCTAACATCAACGAGCTTAAAAACTCTACTGGTCTGGGTACTGGTAATAGGTATTTTGCAGATGATGGTACAACACCTCTAAATGGTAATAAAGATGGTAGAGCGGTGTTTAGCACCATGAACTACACTCCCGATCTAGCGTTCTTGTTAGATAAAGGTTGGCAGACAATGACTGATCCTGTATTTGGTGGCGAGATAATATTTGATGAGTTTTCGCTTGAAGACTCTAACATTAACTCACCTGCTATTTCGCAAAACTATGTGTTAAGCTTCTCAGGTGGTAATGATAAAGGTAGTTACTACTCGAGTGTGTCATATACTACCGATAATGGTATTGTGCCAAACAACTACTATAAGCGTCTTAATTTTACATTTAATGGCGATTATAAAATTAAAGATTGGTTGAAATCTATATCTGGTTTAAAGTTCTCTAGTGCTAATTGGAATGGTCTACCACCAACAGTTCCGAGTGAGGCAAACTACTTTAATAGAGTATTTTCGGTGCCACCTACAATGAGGCAATATAATCCTGATGGTGAGCTAATATTAGGACCAAATAAAGAAGATGCTAATCAGCTAGTAAATATCGATAAATTTGAGCGAAATACAAATGAGCTGGTATTTGATATGAGCCAAGCATTTGAGGTTGATTTTTATAAAGATCTATCTTTTAGAGTCAATGCAAACTGGCTTTATGATCTTGATACACGAGAGTCTTTTGATAAAGATTACCTTGCTGCTCCAGGTATCATTAGTGCTAATCGCTCGACAAAAGCAAGTTTTGAGCGCTACCTTACACAAATATATAATGCTCACCTAAACTACGATAAAAAAATTGGCGATCACTCAATCTCTGCAATGGCAGGTATGGAGTATTTTGATAGAACACAGCTTCAGTTTGAGGCGTCGGGTAGTGGAGCTCCTTCTGACGATTTTGGTGATCTTGGCTTAACATCAAATGGTGAGGGCAAGAGGTCTATAAACTCTGCACACTCAACCGAGCGTATACTATCTTTTATTGGTCGTGTAACTTATGGTTACAAATCTAAGTACCTTATTGACTTGGTGGCTCGTCAAGATGGTTACTCTAAGCTACAAGGCGATAACCGTTTTGGTTTCTTTCCTGGAGTATCTGCTGGATGGGTATTTGGTAAAGAAGATTTTATGGAGCCTTTAAATGACGTTGTTTCTTTTGCTAAGCTACGTGCTAGTTATGGTGTAAATGGCAACGCTTCAGGTATTACACCTTATGGTCTTCAGGGCGAGTATGGTGCCGTACGATATAATGGTAATGTAGGATATAGGCTTAGCACAATACCTAACCCTTATCTTAGGTGGGAGAAGACAAACTCATTTGATATAGGTTTAGATATGAGTCTGTTTGAAAACAAAGTTAATATTGATTTAACATACTACAATAGGCTTACCAAAGATAAATATGCTGATATACCACTTGCTACATCTTCGGGGGTAGAAACTATCCGAACAAATAGTGGTGAGCTGCGCAACTCAGGTGTTGAGCTTGCTTTGAACTTCAGGGTTCTTCAAAAAGAAGATTGGACATGGAACATATCTGTAAATACTGCTTATAACAAAAATACAGTAGTGGCTCTTCCAGCTAATGGTCTTGAGAATAACAGGCAAAATGGTCAGCAGGTTTATAATCCTATCACCGATGAGCTAATGTGGTTGGGTGGATACCAGCAAGGGCAAACACCAGGTGTTGTAATCGGTTATAAGGCAGATGGCATCTACCAATCGTGGAACGATATACCAAAAGGTTTGATCGATTCTGCTGGCGATAAGATACTTTATGGTCCAGAGGCATGGGCGGCACTATCTGCTTCAGAGCAGGCAACAGGTTTGCCTATTACTCCAGGAGATGTTAGGTGGAGAGATGTTAATGGTGATGGTGAAATTGATCAATATGATCAAGTTGATCTAGGTAGCTCAGTGCCTAAATGGTCGGGTGGAATAAGCTCTTCGCTTAGATGGAAAGATATTTCGTTAGATGTACGTATGGATTACGCTTTAGGTTTTCAGGCATACGACTCCTCTTCATCTTCATTAATGGCAATGGCACAGGGTTCATATAATACCATTTCACAGAGTATGGATACATGGACACCAACAAATACTACTGCTAAGTATCCTCGATTTGATAGAGCTGATCAGTTAGGAAAGCAAAACTATTGGAGAAAATCTAGCCAGTTTGTTTATAATAGCAGTTACCTATCTATACGTGAAGTAGCGCTAACTTATTCGCTACCTCAACGAATAGTCGAAAAGATAAATGTGCAAAATGCAAGTATTCTATTTTCGGCACAAAATTTAGGCTATATTACATCTAATGATGCAAAGCTTCTTTACTCACCAGAGTACCAGTCGGGTAGTGGAACTTCATCTGGAGGATATGCAGCAGATCGGAAGAGCACACGTCTGAACTCCAGTCACTCCGGAGA
>CAMQVM010000312.1 GCA_947038135.1 uncultured Rikenellaceae bacterium | reverse complement strand
CAAGGGCGTAATGTACACCCTGGATATGCTAAGAACAAGATGATAAACGCTTTTAATGTAGCAATGGATATAGATGCTGAGATACCTGAGCTAGAACGACCTCAATTTACATCAGGATATGAGGGCTTCTACCACCTTGTATCGCTTGGTGGCAGTGTAGATAAGGCTACAATGGAGTATATTATCCGAGATCACAGCAACGAGATATATCTTCAACGTATAGAAAAAGTTAAAGAGAGCGTAGAGAAGGTTAATGAATTTTATGGTAAAGAGGTAGCAACAGTAACTATCACTGAGCAGTACAAAAACATGAGAAGCGTTATCGAAAATGGCTATATGCATGTTGTAGATAGAGCAGAGAAAGCGATGCTGAATGTAGGTATAACACCACTTATCAAACCTATACGTGGAGGTACTGATGGTAGTAGATTGTCGTATATGGGTCTACCATGTCCTAATATATTTGCAGGGGGTGAAAACTTTCATGGCAGGCATGAGTTTATATCGGTAGAGGTGATGCACAAGGCTGTTGATTTTATTGTAGAAGTAGTTAAAGCGTAGTTATGAGTGTTAAAGTAACAGTATATACCGATGGATCGGCGCTAGGCAACCCAGGCAAAGGGGGCTACGGCATAGTTATGATGTCGGGCAGCCACCGCAAAGAGATATCTGGAGGGTTTAGGCTCACCACCAACAACCGCATGGAGCTTTTAGCGGTTATTGTCGCTCTTGAGAGCATGAAAACTGCCGATTGCGATGTTACAATCTACTCTGACAGCAGCTATGTAGTAAACTCGATAGAGCAGCGTTGGGTGTGGGGCTGGCTTAAAAAAGGGTTTAAGGAGAAGAAAAACGAGGACCTATGGCGACGATTTTTAAAAATATACCCTAGCCAAAAAATTAAGATGGTATGGGTAAAAGGTCACGCTAATATCCCCGAAAATGAACGCTGCGACATCTTAGCGAAAGATGCCGCTGCTGCTGCTAACCTGCCACCTGATAGCTGGTATGAGGCGAACATGACCAGCAACAAAAATAGTTTAGACATTTAAAAAAGAGATATGCATAAGCAGTTTACAGAAACACTATGTGGAAGATCGAATATTGAGCTTAACAGCAAGGTTGCCGAGGAGTATCCATGGTTTACATTGGGGGTAGCGCTACTGGCTAGAGATCTAACCTTTTCGGGTGATGGGCAGAGGGCGGCATTGCTAAAAAAGAGCAACTCAATTAGCTTTTCGATCAACAGCTACCGAAAGATTATGGGAGGGTTTTCAGCTACAAAAGCAGAAAGAGTGACAATTGATGCCATAGATTCGTTTTTAAGTAAAGGATCTCATAAAATTTCTATGCCCACCAAAGAGACACCTACAAAACGGATAAATGTTGGTTCTGAGGCTCTAAAAGAGGATATTGTAACTGAACAATATGCAAATATTCTCTATTCGCAAGGGCATAAAGAGCGAGCAATTGCAATTTATAATAAATTATCCTTGAAATATCCAAAAAAAAGTGTTTACTTTGCAAATCAATTAGCTACATTAACAGAGAACAAATAGGCAACAAATAGTTGTCTTTAAATAAATAGAATATTAAATAATAAATTATTATATGTATATCGCACTTTTTATACTTATCGTTTTAGCAAGTCTTTTATTAATTCTTGCAGTATTAGCTCAGCACCCAAAAAGTGGTATGGCTGCTAATTTTGGAGCATCGAACCAGGTTATGGGCGCTCGTCAAACTTCAGATTTCCTAGAGAAATTTACATGGGGAACAGCTATCTCTATTGTAATTCTAAGTGTAGCTACATCTGTAACAATTAACAGCCCAAATGCTGGAGGATCTGGCAGTGCTATAATTGATAGTATCGTAGAGGAGCAGAAGCAAGAGTCAAACCTTGAAGATGTTAATACTATTGACGTTCCTACAACTACTTTTGAAAACCTTGAAGATGTTATTGAAACTTCTGCGACTACGGACTCTTTGTAGTTTTAGCTGTTGATTTAACGCTTGGTTAAGATTTAAAGGACGCTTTTTGCGTCCTTTTTTGTTTACCTTATATTGTAGAGATTCACAGAATGCTATTTTGCGAAACCTAGTTTATTATGGCTTATTATAGTCTAGTGACAACCGCTTGCAAATTAATGTAGTAGTTTGCTATTTTCAATATAAATATTTACTATGTTGCTATTTTATGGCATAATATACAGCATAAGTTTATTTCAATGATACATAAATAGTGTAAGTTATGCAAAATTATCTATCTTTGCATTAATAATAAAAATATTTAAGATGAAATTATAAGAATAAAAAAAGTAGAAACATAAATATATTAATTAGCGTTTGCTATTTATTCGGAAGCTCCAAAATTTGGCGATTTAAGAGGTTTCAACACGAATAAGTTCAGTAAATGCCTACGCTTTTGCGTGGGCTGAACTTATCGTTGAAACAGGTTACGCCAAATACCTCGGAGCTTGATAAGGAATGTCCATGCATTTTTTATATCTAGCCCTGAGGTATTTGTCTATACCTGTATTTTCGAATAAGTTAGTTCTCGCGCAATAGCGTAGAGTATGAAAAACATAACTATTGAC
>CAMQVM010000311.1 GCA_947038135.1 uncultured Rikenellaceae bacterium | reverse complement strand
TATATTGCTCCTGAAAAACTTCTATTCATAATAAAGTTTATTGTTTACTAATTAGAAAGGTAGATCATCTGCTGTCTCAGATGCAGATGGCTCTATTGCACTCTCTTTAGCAATATATTGGTTTGTTGGTTGCGCATAAATAGGTGCATCAACTGCGCTGTTTGATGGTGCAGATGGTGCTGGTGCTGCAGATGGTGCTGGGGTAGTAGCTTGGTTTTCCATGCCATTATCTCCAGACACTGGAGCTGAACCTGTTGGAGAGTTCTCTGAGCGACGACCTAAAATTTTAATTTCGTCGGCACGAATTTCAAAAGAGTAACGCTTGTTATCTTCCTCACCCCACTCTCTACGACGGATACGCCCTTCGATATAGACCTGTGCACCCTTCTTTACATACATCTCTACAAAGTTAGCATGACGTTGAGTGATAATGATATTATGCCACTCTGTATGCTCTGAGCGAACGTTTGTAGAGGGGTTAAAAATACTCTCGGTGGTAGCTAAGCTAAACCTAACTATTTTGTTTCCGTTTTCAAAAACACGAGCCTCAGGCTCCATTCCTACGTTACCTAATAAGATGACTTTATTGATCATAATCTTCTATTTTAATGTTTATTATTTCTCATTTATACTATCAAAGGTAATAATTATATCTAATAACTTAAAATAATTATACAATTTAATTAAAATTACCTATCTTTGACCTATCATAAACCGTTGACTAGAGATAAAAAATGCTTGCAAAAGATATATTTATTTGACAACACGGTGCTTTAAAAGGCTGGTATACGTCAGAATACGGCTCTATAATTTCACGAATAACTTTTACACCTAACAGCAACAATAGACAACAACAAACAATTACAATAATAACAATAATAACAAAGATCATGAAAAAACTATTTTTATCTCTCCTTTCAGTGATGCTACTACTTCCTTTTGGGGCAAGAGCAGACGAAGGAATGTGGCTATTGCCACTTATGAAAAAGCTTAATATCGCAGATATGAAAGCTAAAGGTCTGAAGCTTGAAGCTGAAGATATATACAGTATTAACAAGAGCAGCCTAAAAGATGCTATTGCTATCTTTGGTGGAGGCTGTACAAGTGAGCTAATATCGTCGAGTGGCTTGCTATTAACAAACCACCACTGCGGATATGGTGCTATACAACAACACTCTTCTGTTGAGCACGACTATCTAAAAGATGGTTTTTGGGCTGCTTCGCTAAGCGAAGAGATACCTACTCCAGGGTTAAAAGCTACATTTGTAAAAACTATTACAGATGTTACAGACCAAATAATTCCTCACCTAAACGACTCTATCAGTGAGCAAGAGCGCAACACTAAGGTGTCACAGTTGATATCTGAGATCGTAAAGAAGAACAAGCCTACACTAAAAGGCAGAGAGATAATTGTGAAGCCATTTTTTGGTGGCAACCAATATATCATGTTCGAAATGGAGGTATTTAGCGATATACGTATGGTAGGAGCTCCACCATCATCAATCGGTAAATTTGGAGGTGACACCGACAACTGGATGTGGCCTCGTCACACTGGCGACTTCTCTCTTTTTCGTATCTATACCGACAAAGATGGCAACCCTTCAGACTACACTGCTGAGAATATACCAATGAAGCCTGCTACCCACCTGCCTATATCACTGAAAGGTGTAAAAAAGGGTGATTTCGCAATGGTTTTAGGATTTCCAGGCTCTACAAACAGATACATGAGCTCATTTGAGGTATCTGAGCGACTTAACCAAAGCAACCCTATACGTATTAAGGCTAGAGGTATCCGCCAAGATATATTAATGGAGAAAATGCAGGCTGACCAAGCTATCAACATCAAATATGCTTCTAAGTATTCGGGTAGCTCAAACTACTGGAAAAACTCTATTGGCATGAATAAAGGAATAGAAGATCTTGATGTTATAGGACAGAAAAAAGAGATAGAAAGACGCTTTACTGAGTGGGTAGCTACAACACCTGGGCGCACTGCTGAATATGGCAAGGCGCTAGAGCTAATAAAAAAAGCAGTAGATGGACGTATGCCTTATGAGTATGTTGGCTCGTATATATCTGAAACATTAATGCGTGGAACAGAGGTTACAGGGTTATCATCTCGTTTCATACCATTAGCTATACAGCTAGACCTTAAAGAAAAAGGTATGAACAACAGTGCTGACAAGTTAATAGCAGATTTAAAGATTGCATCTGATAAATTTTATAAAGACTATGACAAAGCGACCGACAAAAGCTCGGCAAAAGCTATGTTTAAGCTCTTTAACGAGGATGTAAAAGCGATAGACAGACCTGAAATATTTGGTTTGGTATCGACTCTGTTTGAAAACAACACCGATAAAACAGTAGATTACATATACGACAACACAATGTTTACATCAAAAGATAAGGTTGATGCATTTTTTGCAAACCCTACATCTGAGGCGATAGCAAACGACCCTGCAATAGTATTCTCTAAATCTATCCTATCACGTTACAGAGATGTATTGGTAGCAGCATCGAAATATAATGATATGTTCAAAAAGGGGCATCGCCTATTTGTTAAAGGGTATACTGAGATGGATAAAGATGTTAAGACGTTCTATCCAGATGC
>CAMQVM010000310.1 GCA_947038135.1 uncultured Rikenellaceae bacterium | reverse complement strand
TTGTGGGTTTTTTAGCAGCCTGTATGCTTAGTTACAGCAACTTGAATCATATTTTAAAAAAACAAGACGGCTTATATGGGATGCTTACTAATGTCTAATACACAAAAGTGCGCTGAAGGTTAACTTCAGCGCACTTTTGTGTATTAGACGTTAATTCGTTGTAATTTATCAATTTATTAATAGCCTCATCGAGTTTGTAATGTTTCTAGTTTAGCAACGCCTTATTTTGCTAATTGACAGTTTTGCAGTTAGAAGCATCCAAACACCTATTTTACTATGCATGGCACAATAACCTATTTTGCATCTATTCCTCTTTGGCGTACAACCTCAAATAACATAACTGCAGCAGCAGCACCCACATTAAGACTCTCTATCTGACCCTTTAGCGGAATAGACAACGTAACATCACACATTTTCATCACCTCATTTGACACACCTCTATCTTCCGAGCCCATAATGATAGCTGTTGGTTTAGTAAAGTCTGCATCATAAATAAGTGTTTGCGACTTTTCAGAAGCAGCAACAATCTGCACATCACGTGTTTGTAAAAACTTAAGTGTGTTACGAATACTTCCTACACGACACACAGGAATAATAGTCAATGCTCCAGCAGATGTTTTTATAGCATCGGCATTCACAGGGGCTGAATTTTTAAGTGATACAACAATCACATCTACACCAGCACACTCAGCACTTCGAGCGATAGCTCCAAAGTTACGGATATCGGTAACACTATCAAGAATCATGATAAGCGGCACTCTACCACTCTCTTCAACGCTATCAAACACCTCCATTATATCTGCGTACTCAATAGGTGCCAACACTGCTATAACACCCTGATGATTGCCCTTAGTCATACGACCAAGCTTCTCTTGAGGCACCTCTTGCACTACAATCTTTGCCATGCGACATAGAGAGCGAATCTCTTCATGAAGTAGGTTATCACTAGCTCTTTTTATTAATACTTTATCAATCTGCTTACCAGACTCAATAGCCTCCATCACAGAGTGGATGCCAAAAATTTCTAAAACTTTTTCGTTTTGCATAATATTATATACCATTAGTTGTTAATTCGTCGTACTCCATCTCCTTCTCGCCCCATATATCCATCATCTCATTCAGTTCATTTTTCAAGCTATTGTAACCATCAAAAACTGACATATCTGTAATATCTATATTATGGCTCTCAGGATCACTTAATTTCATATCAAAATCTGCTATCTGCTGCTCTAACTCAGCGATCTTTGCCTCGCACGTTTTGATCTCATTTCGTAATTTCCGAAACACTTTTTCTGACTCTTTTTGTTGTTGATAGCTCAATTTAGCCTCCGTAGGCTCTATTGCCTTTGATGAAGAAACTATTGTGCTACTATCTTTTATGTTAAGTTCATCAAGAGAGCTGAATTTCTTCTTTTCGAGAAACTCATATATGCCATAAAGATGCTCTTTTACTTTGCCATCTGAAAACTCATATATTTTATCTACAAGCCCATCTAAAAACTCTCTATCATGCGATACGATAACTACCGTACCATCAAAGCCTCGAATTGCACTTTTCAAAATATCTTTAGAGCGCATATCCATATGGTTGGTAGGCTCATCAAGAATTAGCAAATTATATGGTTCAAGCATCAAACGTGCCATTGCTAACCTGCTTCGCTCACCTCCTGACAACACTTTTACCTTTTTGTCTATATCTTCACCTCTAAACAAAAAAGCTCCTAATATATCACGTATTTTAGTGCGTATGTCACCTACTGCCACCCTATCAAGCGTATCAAAAACCGTAAACTCACCATCCATTAAGTCGTCTTGGTTCTGGGCATAGTACCCAATTTTAACATTGTGCCCTATTTTTATCTCTCCTCGGGTAATTTCTGTATCACCATTAACCATACGAGCAAATGTAGTTTTTCCCTCTCCATTACGCCCTACCAAAGCGATCTTTTCGCCCTTTTCAAGGATAAACTCTGCCCCCGAAAAAATGTGCTTATCATCAAAAGACTTACCTGCATCTTTCACTTCCAAAATAATCTGCCCTGAGTGAGGAGCAGGCGGAAATTTTATGCTTAAAGATGATTTATCTTCATCATCGATCTCAATTATATCAAGCTTCTCAAGTTGTTTCACTCGTGATTGCACTTGATTAGATTTTGATGGCTTATATCTAAACCTATCGATAAACTCTTGTGTTGATTGTATTAACCTTTGTTGATTATCGTATGCCGCCTTTTGTTGCTCGAGTCTATCTTTACGAAGCTCCACAAACTTAGTATACGACACTTTATAGTCATGCACTTTCGACAGAACAATCTCAATTGTGCGATTTGTTATAGTATCTAAAAATTTTCTATCATGCGATATAAGCATTACAGCACCTTTATAAGAGGATATATAACTCTCTAGCCAACCAATACTCTCAATATCGAGGTGGTTAGTAGGCTCATCAAGAAGCATTATAGATGGTCGTTGAAGCAGTATTTTAGCTAGCTCAATACGCATACGCCACCCACCCGAAAACTCTTTTGTTTGACGAGTAAAATCGCTGCGTTTAAAACCTAGCCCAAGAAGTGTTTTCTCTACAAGAGCCTCTCTGTCATTACCACCATGATACT
>CAMQVM010000309.1 GCA_947038135.1 uncultured Rikenellaceae bacterium | reverse complement strand
GACGGAACAGTGGTTGTGTCAGAGCGTGTGGTTGAAGATGAGGTTCTAGGCTGCGAGTGTATTCAGATATCTGTATTTATGTCTATTTGGAACGTGCACGCTAACTGGTATCCAGTTGCTGGAGAGGTAAGTTACTACCGCCACCACCATGGAGAGTTTATGGTTGCATGGCACCCAAAATCATCTACTGAAAACGAGCGTACAACAACAGTAGTAACAACACCAAAGGGCACACAGATTCTTTTTCGACAAATAGCAGGATTACTTGCAAAGCGCATAGTTTCGTATGCAGTAGAGGGCACTAAGGTAGAGCAAAATAGCCGTTGTGGTTTTATCAAATTTGGTTCACGTTTAGATATATTTGTACCACTAGATGCAACGGTAAAAGTTAAGCTTGGCGACAAGGTGCAGGGTACTCAAACAGTGCTTGCAGAGCTAAAAGACGAAAACTAGAGCTTAAAAATTGATATCTTTAAATATATTACTATCTTTGTAGTCTATTAGAGTTAAATAGTTGGTTGCGACCATGAGTCAAGACCATATAAATAGTTGAACAACAGCTTTATTAAAGAAGCGTTTTATTATATCAAACAAATTATGAACGGTATTAAAGAGTTAGAACAAATTTCTTCACAAGTTCGCCGCGACATTGTACGCATGGTTGCAGACGTATCTTCAGGTCACCCAGGAGGGTCATTAGGGGTTACCGATTTTATGGTGGCACTCTACTTTAAGATTTTAAAACACAACCCTAAGACTTTCACTATTGAAGGTGCTGGAGAAGATGTATTCTACCTCTCAAATGGGCACATTTCACCAGTTTGGTATAGCGTATTAGCTCGTAGCGGTTATTTTCCTGTAAAGGAGCTATCAACATTTAGAATTTATGGCACACGCCTACAAGGACACCCAACAGTATGCACCAAGCTAAGCGGTATTCGCATGGCATCGGGCTCACTAGGGCAAGGGTTATCGTGTGGTATAGGTCATGCACAAGCTAAAAAGGCTAATGGTGACACCAACAGCGTATATGTACTTATGGGTGATGGTGAAACTCAAGAGGGTCAAGTATGGGAGGCTGCAATGTATGCTTCGGCTGCTAAAGTAGACAACCTTATAGCTGTTATCGACTGGAACAACCAGCAAATAGATGGTAGCTGCGACGAGGTATTAACTCTAGGAGACCTTGCAGGTCGTTGGAGTGCCTTTGGATGGGACGTTATTAAGATGGATGGTCATAACTTTGATGATATCATTGAGAAGATGGCATTAGCAAAGTCTAAGCTAGGAAATGGCAAGCCTGTAATGGTTCTTATGAAGACCGATATGGGTAGAGGTGTAGACTTTATGTGTGGCACCAATGAGTTTCATGGCAAGGCGCCTTCACTAGATCAAAAAGCGGTGGCACTAGCGCAGCTAGACGAGACTTTAGGCGACTACTAAAGTTTAATAGAAACATAAATTAGTACTATTTTAGGAAGATGAAAAGATTTGAGATAAAAGGTAATAAAGATACACGTTCAGGCTTTGGCGAAGGTCTATTAGAGGCTGGACGAATCAATAGTGAGGTTGTGGCTCTATGCGCTGACCTTACGGGCTCAGTGAGGATGGACTTATTTAAAAATGAGTTTCCTGCTAGATTTTATCAGCTAGGTATATCGGAGGCTAACATGGCATCTGTAGCTGCTGGTATGGCAACAGCGGGCAAAGTACCATTTATTGGTACATTTGCAAACTTTGCTACTGGTCGAATTTACGATCAGATACGCCAATCGATAGCATACTCGCACAAAAATGTTAAGATTGCTGGTTCTCATGCTGGGCTAACGCTTGGTGAGGATGGTGCAACGCATCAAATCATGGAGGACCTAGGTCTTATGAAGATGTTGCCAAACATGGTTGTTATAAACCCATGTGACCACAACCAAACGAAGCTTGCAACTATTGCTACTGCTGCATATGAGGGACCTGTATATCTACGTTATGGTCGCCCAGTTGTACCAGTATTTACTGAGCCTGATGCTGATTTTGTTATTGGTAAGGGTGTAAAGATGGTTGAGGGAAGTGATGTTACTATCATTGCCACTGGACACCTTGTATGGGAGGCTGTTTTAGCTACTGAGGTGCTTGAAGAGCAGGGATACAGTGTTGATCTTATCAATATACATACTATTAAGCCTCTTGATAAAGATATTATTCTTGAGAGTGTTAAAAAAACTGGGTGTGTTGTTACTGCTGAGGAGCACTTTATGAATGGGGGTCTTGGTGACTCTGTTGCTCAGCTTCTTGCGTTGACTCTTCCTACTCCTTTGGAGATGGTTGCTGTTGATGATAGGTTTGGTGAGAGTGGAAAGCCAGCGGAGCTGTTGGAGCGTTATGGTTTGAACAGTGAGAGTATTATTGCTAAGGCTAAGGCTGTTATGGCTCGTAAATAGTTTTTGATTTTTGTTTTATGATGCATTTTTTAATGTGTTGTATTATATATTAAACGCTTCTTGAATTTTATTCGGGGAGCGTTTTTTTGGTTGTTATTTTTGTTTTTTGTTTAAGATTTCGTATTGTATTGATATTTTTATTTTCCATGCAGGGATAGAGAAACGTAGTTTCTCGCAAAAAGTTTGGGTGTTCCCT
>CAMQVM010000308.1 GCA_947038135.1 uncultured Rikenellaceae bacterium | reverse complement strand
GTCATAAGCAGCAACAATCTCTTTCACCAACCTATGTCGTACAATATCATCACCAGTCATCTCTATTACAGCAACAGACTCAATAGATGATATAATATTTATAGTCTTCATCAACCCTGAGTCTGACCTCTTTGGAAGGTCTACCTGCGAGGCATCACCAGTCACAACAAATTTGGCATTTCGCCCCATACGAGTTAAAAACATCTTTAGCTGTGGCAGTGTGCTATTTTGAGCCTCATCTAAAATGACAAAAGCATCATCTAAAGTTCGTCCACGCATAAATGCTAAAGGAGCAATTTGTATAACCCCTTGATCCATATACTCTGCAAGCTTTTTTTGTGGCATCATATCAAACAGAGCATCATATAGAGGTTGTAGGTATGGATCAAGCTTCTCTTTCATATCTCCAGGAAGAAAACCAAGCTTTTCACCAGCCTCAACAGCAGGACGTGTTAAAATTATACGCTTCACCACTCTTGCCTTTAGTGCTCTTACAGCCAAGGCTATTGCCACATAGGTTTTGCCACTTCCAGCAGGTCCAATAGCAAAAAGAAGGTCGTTTGACTTTGCTTGCTTCACCATCTTCTTCTGGTTTTCGGTGCGAGCCTTTATTATATTGCCCTTGCCACCATAAAGAATTACATCATCTTCTTCAGCAGAAGCAGCGGCACTACTTTTTTTGGTGCTCAAGCCTTGTGGTATGTCAAATGTTTGATCAATCACAATGTTAGATATGTGCCCATATCTTTCAAAATACTCTACCAAGTCACCAAAACTCTTCTCGAAGTTATATAACACCTCTCTATCACCCGACACATAAATACTCTCTCCACGAGGAGTAATACGTAAATTGTTAAATTTTGACTTTATATATTTGATATTTACATCAAAATCTCCGTAGAAGCTTTTAATATCTACACCACTTAGATCAATAACAATATCTGTTATATCGATACCCTCCATAACGTAGATTATTTAATATTTATAACTTTACCAATCTTCAACCTACGTGGGTTAGTTATACCATTAAGCTGCATTATTTTATTAGCCGTAGTACCATGTTTTTGTGCTATTGAACCTAAGTTATCGCCACTTTTGATCTTATATGTAACAGATGCTTTATAGTTTTGTTTATATATTTTTGCTCTCTCTTCGTTATTTAATGTTGCAGATTTAGAATGAGCATATTTAGCTAGATATTCTTCTTCTTTAGCATAAATATTCTTCTCTTGGTCAACAAAGCTAATGCAATCTTCGATAGGTAAAATTAAAGGATATGCAGTCTGCTTAGCAGGTATAATATCGATCTTATAGTGAGGGTTAAGGCTTCTAATAACCTCAATAGGTATATCTATTGTAGATGATATTTGACCAAAGTGCATCATTTTATTCACCATTACAGTATCTGTTGCTATTGGATGAGGAGGACTAATTGGCTCTATGCCATGTGCTTTGTGGAATGTATAGGCATAGGTAGCAGCTATAAAAGCTGGTATATGGTTTCGGGTTTCACGTGGCAGGTAGTCATATATATCCCAATATGAAGTTGAGTTTCCTGCTCGTCGTATCGCCTTATTTACATTTCCTGGACCGCAGTTATAAGCAGCAATCACAAGCGTCCAATCTCCATATATTTTATATAGGTCTTTCATAAACTCACACGCCACACGGGTAGACTCTACTGGATCATAGCGTTCATCAACATAAGAATCGACCTCTAAACCATAAGATTTGCCAGTACGCATCATAAACTGCCACAATCCACCTGCTCCAACTCTACTCATAGCCTTTGGGTTTAGCCCTGACTCTATTATAGGTATTATTTTCAACTCATCAGGAATACCTTGTATATCTAACTCCTGCTCAAAAATAGGCATATAGTATTGCGAAAGACCCATCAGGCGTGCCATTTGGGTACGGTTGCGAATAGTGTAAACCTCGATATATCTCTTTACAACATCGTTATATGGAAGATGCACCTCAGTAGCTAGCATATCTAATCGCTTTATATATACTGAATCAGGAAGTGTCTCTTTGAAATTATATGACTCTGACATATCAATATCAATGAATTCATTGACAAAATTATCATACGATTCAAAGACATTATTGCTGTACCATACTGATAGTAGACTATCATATCTATTTGCAGATTCTGCTAGCTTGGGAGTAGTTTCGCCCTTTGCAAATGATGTAGAGGTAAACGCTGTACCTACAACTAGTAGTAATAAAAATTTGTTCTTCATTTTATTAAACATATTTTAAAAATTTAATTTAAGCCCCATACCTACCGCTCCCATTGAAAGAGGATTGTTAGATCTAGGTGTTGGTATAATAACTGGTTCAATATTCATAGATAAGTTGTTTGATACATCATAGCTAGACAGATAGGCATCTACATGGGCATCAATTATTTGTAAAACGTACCACCCTGCCATCATAATGATACCTAGGTCACGATATCGACGAAATGAGTCTCTTGTATTCTGCAAAATTGATTCACCATGCCTACCACCAAACTCATCTATTGTTGTATCATCACCATCAGTAAGTAGGTCGTATGCTCTACCATATCGTGTATACCCACGTCCATTATAGTTTATGATAAAGGCAAATGTTGCGAATCCTGCATATACAATTGGCAC
>CAMQVM010000307.1 GCA_947038135.1 uncultured Rikenellaceae bacterium | reverse complement strand
GGGGTGATTTATTAATATAAACCATACCTAAATAGTTGAAAATAAGTATATTTAACGTTCTGCGAATCTCCCTATGTATATATAGTTTGTAAAGCAAAGTTTTGTGAATAATCTAATCAAGCAGGTGAAAAGCAGAGATCTTAGATATGTTACCACTGTTATTCATTTTTGAAACAACCCTGTTGTCAGAGTCTATTTCAAAAATTAATGGCTCTGTTTTATTTACCGAGTGTCCATTCCAGTTGGCGATAAGGATATTTCCATTTTTTAACATCTTTAATTCTGCAACAAATAGCATTTTTACATCACCTACTATATCGTCATTTGTTATTTGTCGTCTTACCATGCCATCATACAAATTAACAAACACAATTTTGCCATCGTCGCCACATGATACCATATACTCATCTTTATTGTTTGTTTTATGCACTGAAAATGGGTTGCCTCCAACTTTTATCTTTTTTACTATCTTGCCAAGATGGTTGACTTCAATAAGATATCCACGGCTCATTACTGGAACCAAAAAAGTATCATGATCGGTAGCTATAACCTGCCTCAACTGTCCATGTATGCTCTCTGAGCCAGTGTTAAATTTTATCTCTTTTGTAACTACACCATTTTTATCAAGCAGTACTATTATTGATAGTGGTTTGCCGCACATTGCTAGCATATACCCCTTCTTTGTCGTCGTGGCTGTGTATAGCTCTGCGCCTTTTGGAGCTTTGTAGTCCCATATTATCTCGCCACTCTCTTTTACTAGTCTTGCACCATCGCTGTAAGCATACAATACACCTTTTTTTGTGAACTCTATATCGTTGCAGTCCTCTGGAGCAGGTGCGCTCTTTTTCCATAATATTTCACCACTGTTGTAGTCTACACGTCCTATGTAGCCGTTTGCACATCCCGCAAAGTAGAGCTCTTTAATAGGTCTCTTTGATGAGGTGCATATCACCGACACCATAAGTAGAAGGAAGATTTTTTTCATATTTCTAATTATTATAATTTGCAACAAAGTTACATTTTTTGCGTTCAAAAACAAATTTTAATGAGATTAATCTTGTTTTTTGTAGCTAGAGGTGAAAAACTAGTAGTTATATGGGGCGTATTGGAGGCATTTTTTTATTTATCTAAAGCCTGTAAAGTACGCTGAATATAGAGATTTATTGCAATTTAATCGGGCAATAAGAATTTAAAATCAGTTGTTGATATACTTTTATTCGTATTATGCACGTTTATTGTTATACCATCGCATATATGAATAACTAAAATTTATAGCTATGAAAAAAATATTTTTATCAGTGATGATAGTTGGTGCAATTATCGCTTCGTCGGCTTCTTATGGTCAAGAGATGAGTAAGCGTGAAATGCGCAGAGCTGCCCGTGAAGTGGAGCTTAATCAGAAAAAGGCGTATATGTTGCAGCTTTTAGAGAGCCGTAATTTTCGATACATTGCCAATGAGCTTGTGTCCTCTGGTCATGCCGCAATCTCAAATATTCGTCTTAACAGCCTATATTATCTAGATGTGTCGCCTAATAGGTTTACTTGCTATCTTCCAATTTATGGCATGAGCTCACCTGTTGGCAGAGCATCTATACTACGTAGTCTTGATATTAATAATGATGATTACGAGATGACAATCAAAGATACTGGTAAGAGTGGGTATAATGTAGAGATTGTAACACGTAATAATAATGGAAATAGCAGATATACATTTAGCTTAAGCATTCCTGCGGATGGTAAAATGTCACGTCTTAGTGTAGCTACCGACTTTCAAGGACCTGTCTCTTTCTCGGGTACTGTATCTCAATAGTATTTGTCTTATTCAGTTAATGTTTAACTATAAGACCATTGAACAGTTATAAACAAAAGTATTATTTTGAGGGTTATGATAAAAGGAGTATGCTTCATTTATTGTAACCCTCAAATTTTCGCACCAGACTTTTAGTATCAATTATGTTGATAAAGATAGTAGTCTGTAAAAGAAATAAGGACGTATATAAGCGATATGTTCGGTTATATAACATTGGCTTATATTTGATAATTACCCCTAAAATAACTCTAAAATGGTATTTGTTTACTATTAGTAAAATATTTTTATTTACTTAGATATAAGTTTTTGTTATATAGCAGATGTATATAATAATAGTGTAACAGCTTGATAGTTAACAGTATGAAATATAAGGTGTAAATTTACATAACTGTATCAAATGAAAGTAAATATGGATGTTATATTTCATATTTATAATAAAACTACAATTATTGGTAATGATAGTTAAAATAATTAACAGTTTTTTATTCAAAATCGTATTTTGTTTATGATTGGGTTGAATATAGTAAAATAATGTTATAACTAATAGTTTTTTTAGATGTTTTATTATAAATTTGTAATTGGGAATATAAGTTTGCTCAAAACATATAATTTATCAACAGTGATAAATCCAAGAAGACTAAAATAATAATAAATAATTATGGCAAAAATAATAGGTACAATTGAGGTTCAGACTCAACGCTGCAAGGGATGTTCTATTTGTGTCGTGAGTTGCCCGACACAGGCGATATCGCTAAGTAAGTTTGTAAATGATAAGGGTTATAACTATTGTGAGTTATCTGAACCCGAAAAATGTATAGGATGCGCAGGGTGTGGG
>CAMQVM010000306.1 GCA_947038135.1 uncultured Rikenellaceae bacterium | reverse complement strand
CCGATACCATTTTGTTTGCTAAGGGTTGCTCGCCTACGCTGATGGCATACTCGCCATTGCTGACCGTAGTATTACCTGTTGCATCTACGATCTCATATTCAATATTACTAGCATCACTTTCTAGGGCTGCTTGAGCAGTTCCATAACCTGCACTATTTACACTTTTGATAATGATTTTATAATGATGATTACGAACAACATCCAAATAAAGTGGACCCACCCGACACAAATCTAAACGATAATATTTTCTGGTCGCCTTGTTATATAAAATAACAGCCAATCGGTTTTGGTTAGGAGTGTTTTTATCTATTCCTGTAGAGCTAGCTTCACCAATAATATTGGTGCTATACATATACTCGTAAATATAACGTGCACCAGTAAAATTATCCGTTACCGCTGCTGCTGGATGTGTTATAGCTCCATCCGAAATAGTTGTGATTGGTGCTTTGTTTGTATCAGCATAATTTAACTCCCCAAGTACATCACTTGGTTTTAGATTACCATTAATCGCATAATTATATAATTGATAAGTAACATTTGCGGGAGTAAAGCCAGTGTTGTGAATACCCTCAATAGTGCCAGATAGCATAACTTGTATTTTGGCTACAGAACGCTGTATAATTACTTTGTTATTTGCTAAATCATTATGCCACGTATGAACACCATACATAGGTAGGCCTCCTCGTTTAGTTGTAGGGTCGACCACAACTTCGAAACCCTCATTACTTGTATTGCCTAACGGAAAAAAGGAGTCCATAGTATTGAGTGTTACTGCCGCTAAATCTAAGCTACTATTAGCTACAGTGTTCAGTACTATAGCTATTTTTTCGCCTGCTACAATCTCTATCGGTGCCTTAATGACAGGTATATTTTCACCATTATCTTGAATGTCGAATGCAGGATCTAATGTATAGTTACTCTTTTGAGATCCATCGGGTTTGAATACAAAAATATAACCACTCGTTATATACTGCTCGGCAATAACCTCTGCGGCTGTTACAGCCCGTGTAGAAAGCTCGCTGTTTGCTAAAATAGTTAATTGCAAGGTGCTGAGTTTAGATTCTACGCCAAAATCACTTAAATCTTCATTGATACAGCCTACCAATAAAAGACTCAATAAAAGAAATTTAATGGAGCCCAAAATCGAATGAATAGGAGCTATATATTTTTTCATGCCTTTATTTTTTATTTAATATCTTTGTTTAATATCTTTGTTTATTTTCATTTTTACCATGCCTAAAAACCCTAACGGGCTGTATGATTATACTTTACTGACATATTACGGGTAGCAGTACCACATTTTAATGTCACATCAAAGCTTGTTGTTGCACTCTCGATTGCTGTAGAGGTAAAAGTGAACGTTCCACTTGTTGCATTTATCTGCTGCCACGTAGCTGCGGTTAACCAGGTAGGCAGCGGTCCTCCTGAAGTGGCTAACGGTGTATTTTCATCCACATACGTCACCGTTACTCCTCCAACAACAACTGCCACTTCGTGACTTCCGCTATAGCTAACTGTTTTTGTATAACTCGCATTGTAAACATAGTTCATAAAAACGGTACTTGGAGCTGTTAGAACTGAGAGTCCTCCTCCAATATCTGTATCTAGTTCCGATTCGATCCAAGGTAGTAACTTTACTGAAACATCAATCGCATTATTTTTGATCGTTCCATTGACTTCGTATACCGTATTGCGTTTTATCTCTGTTATAGTGCTCACATCGGTTTTTTTTAGAATAATAGGGTCGAAAGTAATCTCTTTACGATCATACAACATCTTGCCAATCGTGATATGTATTAGCTCATTATCTGGGCCACAAGTACGCGCTGGTGTATAGAAGGATAAAACATGCGTAAAGTTTTCGTGCGTGATATCAACATCCCCTCCTGCGTTGAATGTTTTAGTTAAACTACTTAACTTACTGGTTGTTGTTAACTGTTGCTGATCCGTTAAATTACCCATAGGATATGTAGTATATTCAAATGCTGTGCGGTTATTCACGACACTTACAGCAGCAGTACGGCTCTCTTTCTTTAACTTCAAATCTACACGTGCCAAAGCTCGACTTACAGCAATAGATACAGACTCTTCGATAAAACCTGCTTCGTTGGCTATCACCGACTTACTTAGGGCTGTTCCAAACATTGGTAAAGTAGCAAATGGGATACTAGCTGTTGGTGTAGCACCTTGAAAAGAAATTGCTGCGTTAGATAAACTTCCCGTAAAATAGTCGGCTAACGTGTATTGCATAGCATTTAAATCGTCTACAGTATTTATTTTATCGAGGGCCTCTTTTAATGAGGATGGCTCATTTACCAATACATAAAAATCTTTACTGACATGCTCCTTTACAACCATCTTCACTTTATAGGTTCCGTTCGGCAACACTTCAAATCCACCATCGTCTGGTGTTTTCTTTTTCACTGCATATTGGTTCCTCTCAAAATCTGCTGGACCAGCTTGATTATATCGGTTAAAGGTGAGTACTCGAATTGAATGAATGGCAGTCTCTTCTTCGAAAAGCCTATTTTCGTCCGCTGTAAAAGCTGCGCCGCTGCGAACTGATAGTTCTACGCTTGTATCTTTGCCTGTTGGTGGAAGCGTGTAAGCTTCTTGTATGCAGCTGCTGCTGATTAATAACAGCATAAACAGGGTGCATAAG
>CAMQVM010000305.1 GCA_947038135.1 uncultured Rikenellaceae bacterium | reverse complement strand
CTCATATTGTTGTGCCGATTCGATTAAAACATCATAAAAATCACCTATTGTAACCGTATCATTACTACTTATATAAACCTCTTGGTCTACCTCGGGTGAATCGTACTGAGTCCTACCAACAAAAAAATCACCTTCGATTCTATCAACTAAAACTTTTATACGTTTTCCGATGAATTTTTGATTATTATCGAAAGAAATGCCCTCTTGAAGCATCATTATTTGTTCTACTCTGCTATCTTTTTCCTCTTGAGATACGTTATCATCAAAGGCAGTTGCTGAGTAGGTACCCTCCTCTTCACTATAAGGAAATACCCCTAATCGATCAAACTTATTATGACGCACAAACTCCATCATCTCCTCAAATTCCTCTTTGGTCTCTTCGGCATGCCCTGCAATTAGGGTGGTGCGAATAGATATATCTGGCACTTCACGTCGCAAGGTATCTATCAACTCTTGTGTCTGCTCAGCGGTTGTTTGGCGGCGCATCATAGATAGCTGCCTGTTGTTGATATGCTGAAAAGGAATATCTATATAATGGCACATTTTAGGCTCACTTTTAAACACCTCAATCAGCTCCATTGGAAATTGCGATGGGTAGGTGTAATGCAGCTTGATCCACTCAATACCATCAATTTTAGCTAACTCACGTAGCAGTTGCGCTATACGTTGTTCGCCATAAAGATCCATACCATAAAATGTAGTGTCTTGTGCTATTACTAGAAGCTCTTTTACCCCTTTAGCTGCCAATTTTGTAGCCTCTCTTACTAATTGCTCAATAGGTGTAGATATATGCTTACCTCTAATTGAAGGTATTGCACAATAGCTACATGCCCTATTGCACCCCTCTGAAATTTTAAGATAGGCATAGTGCGGTGGTGTTGATAAAACTCTTTCATCTTCGATCGAGCTATCATACTCTTCACCTAGACCCTCAACTACATCTTTTAGAGAGCGAGCACCAAAGTATTGTTCTACTCCTGGAATCTCATCTTGAAGCTCTTTAATATACCTCTCAGACAGACACCCCATAACATAAACTTTATCAATCAGCCCCTGTTCTTTGGCTTCTACGTAGTTCAAAATTGCATCTATCGACTCCTCTTTGGCATCTCCAATAAATCCGCAGGTATTTAGAATAACAATTTTTGCATCGTGCCCATCTGCATTATGAACAACCTCATAACCTTTAAGGGCTAACTGAGCTAGTAGATGTTCTGAGTCAACGCTGTTTTTTGAACAGCCTAATGTTATTATATTAATTTTTTTTAACATATATTTTTGTTGGTATAATAATTAAGAAAAAAGTGTATTTACAAAATCTTTGCGGTTAAATGGTTGAAGGTGTTCTATACCTTCGCCAACACCGATATACCTTACTGGTATTTTAAATTGGTCTGATATGCCTATTACTACACCCCCTTTAGCTTTACCATCGAGCTTTGTAATAGCTAATGAAGTTACATCTGTAGCCGCAGTAAATTGACGTGCCCGTTCAAAAGCATTCTGCCCAGTAGAGCCATCAAGCACAAGCATAACCTCATTAGGCGCTGTATCAACCACCTTTTTCATTACATTCTTTATCTTTGTAAGCTCATTCATAAGGCTGATTTTGTTATGAAGACGCCCTGCGGTATCAATAATTACAACATCTACCCCACTGCTTACTGCCGATGTCAAGGTGTCAAATGCAACAGATGCAGGGTCGCTACCCATGCTTTGCTTTACAATCTTAGACTCAGACCTCTCTGCCCACACTGCAAGCTGTTCTATTGCTGCTGCTCTAAAAGTATCGGCTGCTCCAAGCATTACGCTCTTTCCCTCTGCTCTAAACCTAGCTGCTAGCTTACCAATAGTTGTAGTTTTACCTACACCATTGACTCCAACTACCATTATAACAAATGGCTTTGTACCAGATGATTCTACATCAAAACCGCCATCTATACCCGAAGCACCTTCATGAAGAAGATTAGTAATCTCCTCTTTAAGTATGTTACTTAACTCATCAGACGAGAGATATTTGTCTTTTGCCACACGGCTCTCTATTCGCTCGATAATACTTATAGTTGTATCAACTCCTACATCAGAAGTTATAAGTATCTCCTCTAGGTCATCTAGCACCTCTGCATCAACGATGCTCTTGCCCATTACAGCTTTCTTGATCTTCTGTAAAACGCTCTCTTTAGTCTTTTGCAAGCCATCTTCTAAATCTGAAGAGGCTTTTTTTTTGCTTTTGAAAATATCAAAAATTCCCATAACGCTTTTATTTTTATGTAACTATAATAATTGGATGCCTTATACATCTCTATATATTGCACAAAGATAACTTTATTATATGAGAATTCCGAAATTATTGTCTTTTTTTTATTATATGGCTATAATAAATACCTATCACTACACTACATAATACTGTAACACAACTACTTAATGTTTACAACCTACATAATAAATATAATTTTATAAATAATAACACTGTTTAAACTCACTATAAGTTACATTATTTAGGCTGATTCACAAAACCAAGGTTTTGTGAATCAGCCAGCTCCCGAAGGGAGCCACCAAGCGCCTAAGGTGCGTAGGTGCTTTTTGCGAGCTCTTTAGAGCGCCGCTTTTTTTTAAAAAAGCGTAAATAAAAATTGTATTACCCCAAAAAACAGCTATAAGT
>CAMQVM010000304.1 GCA_947038135.1 uncultured Rikenellaceae bacterium | reverse complement strand
CCCGAAGTTTTGTGCATTGTTGATAATTATAGTGTTGGCATTAGGTATATCTATACCCGACTCTATAATTGTTGTTGCTACCAGTACATCGTATTCACCATATATAAAATCGGTTATCAGCTTCTCTAAATCACCTGGTTTCATCTGTCCGTGCCCTATTGCCACCCTAGCTGTAGGAGATAGCTCGCTAATTAATGATGCTATATGTGATATATTATCTACTCTATTATGTACAAAATAGAGCTGTCCTCCTCGGCTTAGTTCAAAATCAATAGCTTCTTTTATTAACTCTTGGTTAAACCCATGCACCTCGGTTGTTACTGGTTGTCTGTTCGCTGGCGGTGTAGATATAATCGATAGATCTCTAGCACCCATTAGCGAAAATTGTAACGTTCGAGGAATCGGTGTAGCAGTAAGAGTTAAAGTGTCTATGTTTTCTCGTAGGTGACGTAGCTTCTCTTTGCTTGTTACACCAAACTTCTGCTCTTCATCAACTATTAAAAGACCTAAATCTTTATATACTACACTTGAGTTAAGTATCTTATGTGTTCCTATAAGTATATCTATCTCACCTCTTTTAAGCCTCTCAAGCACTTCGTTAGTCTGCTTGGTGGTTTTGCTTCGTGATATACTTTCAACGGTTACAGGAAACTCCTTTAAACGTTGTGAAAATGAGCGGTAGTGTTGAAGCGCCAAAATAGTTGTAGGAACTAACACTGCCACCTGCTTACTGTCGCATACAGCCTTAAAAGCAGCCCTTATTGCAATTTCTGTCTTTCCAAAGCCCACATCGCCACATACAAGCCTATCCATGGGTACAGGTCGCTCCATATCGCTCTTAATTGCCTCTGTAACTTTTTGTTGGCATATAGTATCTTCATACATAAATGAAGCCTCTAGCTCATTTTGAAGGTAGTTGTCAGACGAGTATGCAAAACCCGTTATATTTAGCCTTTTAGAGTAGAGTTGTACTAAATCATTTACTATATCTTTTACCTTGTTTTTTGTTGATGTTTTAAGTTTCTGCCAAGAAGCATTTCCGAGCTTATTTAGCTTCGGTAGTACTACACTATCTTTATCTCTATATTTTGATATTTTATGCAGTGAGTGTACGTTCACTAGCAAAACATCATCATTTTTATAAGTAAGTCTTATTGTTTCGTTTACTTTTCCACCTTCCATGCTCTTTACTAACCCTCCAAATTTACCCACGCCATGGTCGATATGTACTACATAGTCACCTACTGTTAGCGATGATATTTGAGATATTGTTAATGACTCAGCCTTTGGAAGTTCTGAGGATATTTTGTAACGGTGATGTCTTTCAAACAGTTGATGATCAGTAAATAATGACATCTTGCTATCCTTGTCGGTGAATCCTTCATGGATAGTTACAGGTATATTTGTAAATGTATCTTTTCGCTTACTGATAGAGAATAGTATATTAACAAGCCTCTCTGTCTGATTTTGATTTTGTGTAAGAATAAAATTATCGTATCCATTATCTATATTCTTAATAAAGAATTTAGATAGTAGTTCAAAGTTTTTATTTATGTGATTTTGAGCCGTGGTATTGAATTTAATACTCACCTCTGGTTTTACCTCGTAGAAAGTCTCTTTGATAGTTATCAATTTGCTGTTAGACACCATTGATACGCTCTCTTTGTATTCTGATATATGGGCTTTGTATTGCGACTCTTCTTTCGATAGTTTAGCGTTTAAGGTCTTTACAGACCTTGAGAATGATACACCACTTTGCACCCAATATGTAGGTGCTGTATGTCCATACTCAGATAGTAGTTCTGAGAAATTTATAAGTTGTTCAACAGTTCCTTTTGCGGGGGTGAATTTTGGTAATATATCTATTTTGTCTAGTTTCTCGATTGAGAGCTGTGTGCCGATATCAAACAAACGTATAGAATCTATCTCATCGCCAAATAGGTCTAACCGATATGGCTGGTTGTTAGCATATGAAAAAATATCTATTATACCTCCACGTATAGAGTACTGTCCTGGTTCAAATACAAAATCTGTTTTGGTGAATTTTATCCGTACAAGCATCTCTTCGATCTGCTTTATTTCATAAGTATCGCCTACTGATATCTCTATAGAGTTTGAGTCTATCTCTTTTTGAGTGACAGTTTTTTCAATAAGAGCCTCTGGGTAGGTGCAAATAATTGTAAAATTACTTGTCTTTGCCTTTGACTTTGCTCTTGCCTTTGATAGGTGTGCAAGTAGGGTATTTCGCTGCACTATACCTGCTGGTTTAGGCTCGCCATAAACAATTGATCTTTTATAGCCTGATGGAAAGTAAAATATATCTTTATTGTCCCAAAAAGCTGTCAGGTCATTGTATAGATAACCAGCATCATCTTTGTTATCGAGCACCACAATATGTATGCCACCAACTTTTTCAGCGACAGTGCCAACAACTATAGATACGGCAGACCCAACCAACCCCGATAATCTAATTAATTGATTATCGGGGTTAGTAATTTCATCTATCTGCGTCGACTTTTTAAACCTATCTATAACTTTACGATATAGCATTTTGATATAAATTAATCGATGGTTTATTTATTGTTGTTCTCATCGCTTTCATCACCACTCTCAATTACTACATCATCATATCTTTCTAAAAGATCTCCAGTAGACAGCTCAACA
>CAMQVM010000303.1 GCA_947038135.1 uncultured Rikenellaceae bacterium | reverse complement strand
GCTTGGTGGCTCCCTTTGGGAGCTGGCTAATTCACAAAACCGAGGTTTTGCGAATCAGCCTAGACAATGAGTTAAGTTTATAGAATAGTTTTTTTGTTGAGGATAATTTCGTATCTTTGCGTGATTAATTATATATTTCGAATAAAAATTTAAATTTTAAAAAGTAATGAGAATAACTACATCAAAATTTTGGGCGCTGTGTTGTGCACTAACTGTTGCACTTTCGGGGTGTGATAAAACTACTACACCAACTGATTTGACAACAGATACTCAGTCTATAACCGTAACTATGCCACTCGAAGATACTGGTGTTATAAGTCGTGCTGGAGATCCTGCTGCTGAGGTTGCTATTAAAAGCGCTCACATTATTATTTATGCGGCAAAAGCAGCTGGTACTGCTTTGCCTAAATACACTGCTACTATTGATGTCAAAACCATTGCTGTCGATGAAGCAAACAATAAGGTGTTAATATTTCCTAAAGATAAGGGGATTGTCGCTGGCGATGATGTTCGTGTTGTATTTAATCATCCGTTAACCTCTTTGGCTATTGCTAAAGGTGGTTTGAAAGATGCTTTGAAAATTACTACTGCTACTAGTGTTACATCTGCTGGTCTTGTAGATATTACTAAGGGTTTGCCTATGTATGGTGTTGGTGTGTGGGGCTCTAGTATCAAAGGAGGTACTGTTGTAAGTGTAATGCGTGGTGTTGCTAAAGTGCAATTACTGCTTGATTGCCGTAATGGTAATCATGTTGACGGTGTTATGGGTGCTGGTTATACTACTGCTAATACTACATTTAAGTTATATCAGTTGTCCAATGTCGGTCATGCTGACGGTTCGTTTGCTACTTCTACGGGTTCGGAAGCTGTAACAGGTATCACTAATGAGGATGAAATTAATCAACCTACAGTTAGCACTGCGGCGGTTGATAATTTTACTGGTGCTAGTTATATTTTTGCTTATCCTTATTCTACACAATCTATTGGTGCTAAGCCATTGGTGTTTGTTGATAACACGCCAAAAACAGAGCGTTTAGCAATGATAATGAAGAATACTTTTGAGGGTAAAACTCTTTACCATCGTTTAGATATTTATGATCCTACCTCAAAAACATATTTAAATATTGAGAATAATCGTCATTATATTATCAAGCTTCGTGAGGTAAATGTTGGAGGATATCCAACTGCTGATATGGCATTGATTAACCCACCAAGTAACATTCAATATGATGTAATAGTAGAAGAAGACGGTGATGTAATTGTCAGTAATGGTCAATACGTGTTAAATGTAAATACTAGAGGTAGTGAATTTGCTGTTACATCGGCGGCGGGAGCTGAGGAGTTAGTGGAGGTAGCAGTGGTAAACCTTGTAGACTCTAAAAATGCACCTTTGGACGAAGATCCAGCTTTTAGTGTTACCTTAGAGGAGTACTTCCGTGTATCTCATGCTTCTAATGATGTTGTGATTACACCACCAGTTAATACTACCTTAGGCAGGAGCCTAAAGAGTCTAAATATTAAAGCGAAGGGTGCAGGTGTAGTATCATTTAGATATACTGCAACGTTGGGTAACATAGTGCATACTAGTAATCTTATTACTATTGATTCTAACTTTGGTGTTATATCAATTAAAAATTTTGGAGAAACGTTAACCTTTAATGTTAAGAGTTTCTTAAATACAGGTGATTGGAGTGTAGTGTCAGATTCACCAAGCTGGGCACCAGCCACTAAAGATGGAGATAAGTTAAAAGTGGTAGTAGCAAATAATCCTTCAGATGATCCACGCACAGTAAAAATCACAGTAACCAATGGTAAGGATGCAACAATTTCTATTACTATTAATCAAAGAGGATTTCCATATTTTGCAGACCGTAATGTAGGTACATCTTGGGATCTTACTACCCCAGAGCAGTTATGCTTGCCAGCAAATAGTAAACCAATAAACGCATTGTCATGGCAAACACAAGAGCCGAGACGATGGTTTGCATGGCAAGAGTCATTAGAGCAATGTAAAGACTGGGGTTTTCAGGGCAAGAAGTGGCGCCAGCCAACAAAAGAAGATTTTACAGTTCTTTTATCTAGTGGTAGATTGAAAAGTGGTGCAGGTTTTAATACAGCAGCAGCATTGTTGCAGAGTGATGGAGTTGAAATCTACTTTCCTATGGTTGGGTACTCTGGCGACCCTACCAGCGTGCGAAGCTACTACTGGTCTAGCGACGAACCTAACATTGGTAACGCCTATAACCTAAGCGTTTACCCTTCGAACCACTTCTTGGACTACTTTAGTAAGAATTATGGTGTCTCTGTTCGCTGTGTATTAGTCTATCTCTAGGCGTGAGTTCGTGCTGTTTGTGTGGGCTGTATTTTGTCTAGTTTGGCACTTGTGCAGGTTCTGAGTGGAATAAGCGCAAAATATGAGTCTGTTCTATTTGTTTGACTATGTGACTATTGATGGCACATTGTTGATTGTATATCACAAACTCGACATTGGCGAAAAAATATTTTTGGTTTTCCATATAATACAAAATAGCAGCACTGATAAAATTATTTTATCAGTGCTGCTATTTTTACAACTAATCTCACAAGCTTCACCCAGCGAACAAGCAGATGAATAAGACAAAAAAGAGAACAAACGAAGCAAAATTTACGAGAGGGGTTTAGGCGCCTTAGGATTTTGAGGAAATAAGAGAGGG
>CAMQVM010000302.1 GCA_947038135.1 uncultured Rikenellaceae bacterium | reverse complement strand
TTGTCTTTTTTAAATATCTAGGTGACAATGGAGTTGCAGCTTTTGCTGTTGTATGCTACTGCCTGCCAATTTCTTTTATGGTGATAAATGCTATTGCACAATCAGCACAACCTATTATTAGCTTTAACATCACATCAACTCCAGCTAGGTCGATTCAAGCGAAAAATATATCAATAAAGATAGCTGCATTTTTTGGAGTTGCTATATCATTATTTATGGCACTTTTTGCAGGTGAGCTGTCTGCATTGTTCTTAAAGCCCGACAGTCAGGCTTATTTAATGGCCGTAAAAGGATTACCAGTATTTGCAATGGGATTAACATTCTACGCCTTAAACATAGTTTATATGGGATATTTACAAAGCATCGAGCAAGTCAAAATAGCTAATTTGATGACTATACTACGTGGATTCATACTCCCCGTGATTATGTTTATATTTACACCTATGATATTGGGGGAAGTTGGAATATGGCTAGCCATACCTATAGCTGAATTTACAGCTCTAATAACATTGTACTTTACCGTACGCAACAAGAGGTTGATGCCTATTTAACCTCTTTGCTGACGATGCGCTTTCGTATTCTGCTCAATGATTCTGGCGTAATATTCAAATATGATGCAAGGTACTTCAATGGTATCTTCTGTAATAACAAAGGACCCATTGATTTTAAAGCCTCTTCATATAACTCTGTCGGCGAAAGAAAATATAGGTGCGAAAAGAAGTGATTAAATTGTGTTACCTCTTTTTCAGCGTAGACTCGCCCCCAGTTAGCAAACTCAACCGAGGAGCTGTATAGACACTCCAATTCATGGCTATCAATAGACAAGACAGCACATTGCTCCATAGCTTCTACATAAACCTTTGAAATAGGCGTAAACAATGACTGAGACAGGATATTAACAAAGAAACCAGGCTTTATGAAATCAGCTATTCTCTCAATTCCATCTTTTATTGTATATATCCTTATTAAGCCAGACACAAGAAAAAAAACTTTATCATTTCTCGCCCCCTCATTTAGTAACAACTCTCTTTTGTTAAGTGAGGTTACATCCATCTTTTCAAATAAGAGCACTAACATCTCGTCAGATAGAGGAGAGATAGAATTAACATGTGCTTTAAGTGACTCGAATATATTTACAGACTCCATATGTGTATACAATATTAAGTTGCAAAGATAGCTAATATAATACAAATCACCCCTACTATAATGCATATAGTAGGGGTGATTAGTTGTACTGAATTTAGAACATAACATTATTCTTCATTAAAGATAGATATGTCTTTATATTTCTCTTGACGTTTAGCCCATCTCTCTCGAGCATATTGCTGCATATCTTCGATATTATCTTTTTCATCAAGTATCTCTAATCCAAAGATTGTCTCTATCACATCCTCCATTGTTACGATACCTTCAAAACTACCATACTCATCAAGTATCAAAGAGATATGCTCTTTGTTAGATAGTAGGTCTTCCCATAGTACAGATATAGATCTGCTGTCTACAGATATGCGTATTTCACGCTTTATATCTGAAAGTTTAAGAGAGGCAATATTATCACCTGCCAACTTCTCAAAGACACTTTGGCGTAGCACATATCCAGTGATATTATCTTTATTATCTTTGTATATTGGTATACGTGAGTAGTGAATAAGAGATTTGTCTTTATAAAACTCTTGAAGTGTCATATCCTCAGGAGCTACTGTTACAACTATCCTCGGTGTCATAATATCTCTTGCACGAATAGTCTCTAGCTTGATTAGATTTTGGATTATCTTATTCTCTTTAGAGTGAAAGATACCCTCCTTTACACCCACATTAACCATTGCAGATACTTCTTCTCTACTAATAGAGTTCTCTTTCTGCTTAGGAGCTATGAGGCGTGTAATAAACTCTGATACCCAAACTAGAGGGTAACATAATATTATCATCCATCTTATTATAGGGACAAATGTAAATGCTATGTTTCTCCAATATGACGCACCAATAGTTTTAGGTATAATCTCCGAAAGTACGAGGATAAGAACTGTTAAAACGGCTGATATAATACCGAAAGAGACATCTTTAAATACTATTCCCGCTTGCGCACCCACTCCTGCTGCTCCAATAGTATGAGCTATTGTATTTAGTGATAATATAGCTGATAGGGGCTTATCTATATCTTGCTTTAATTTTTTGAATTGTGCAGCCCTTTTTATGCCCTCACTCTCTTTCATGTTGATAAACGATGAAGGTGTAGATAATAAGACTGCTTCTGCTACCGAGCAAATGAAAGAAACTGATAAAGCTAATAGCAGGTAAAAAATTAATAATTCCATTTTATTTTATATGTAATTTTAAGGTTGTTTGATCTGTTTTTATGTTTTAGTTGTCACTGTTGTTGTTTACATCCCTGGTTGTTTTTTTTAAAAAAATCTGTCTGTTGTGCAAATTCGGGTGCAAAATAATAAATTTATTAGTACTATACAACTTTAGCCACTATTTTAGTTGCTATTATAGTCTGTTCATACGTAAAGTAGCGCTTACCGAAGGTGATATATATACATAAAAAAGAGAGCGTAAATATTACGCTCTCTTTTTTATTATCTATTTATGTCTAAAATTCTGCATTTGCCATATCACCAGTATCATTAAAGGCATTATGAAATTCAAATGCTTTTTTAAGATTATGTGAAGTGTGCGAAGAGACACAAGATGCAATATA
>CAMQVM010000301.1 GCA_947038135.1 uncultured Rikenellaceae bacterium | reverse complement strand
ATTTACGCTTTTTAAAAAAAAGCGGCACTCTAAAGAGCTCGCAAAAAGCACCTACGCGCCTTAGGCGCTTGGTGGCTCCCTTCGGGAGCTGGCTGATTCACAAAACCTTGGTTTTGCGAATCAGCCTATATACTCAGATTTAATATCAAAAGATCGTTATAAATTAAGAACTATTGCATCACTTTTGCGATCATGATTCAGTTGCATACTAAAGTATACTCCTATATTAGAAATTATAGGGTCTATTTCATTATGAAAATTTCTTAAAAGGTATTAATTATGAAAAAATTAACTAGGGTAAGTTTAGGTCGTCAGGCTAAAATTATTTCAGTAATTGATAAACAATAGCAATATACTTTTTTGACTTGGTAAATGTTTACTTTTTGGGGAGTATTATAATATATTTCAAAGTATCTTATACTTGTACAGTACGTCTTTTAAAATGCATACTGTACACGTACCTGCCCAAGTATAAGGTCGTCACTGTAAAATTGCGAAGAGTGCTCTTGCGAAACCAGATACCCTAAATTTATCTTCACGCCAATATATTTGTTTATATAGTAGTTAGCCCCAATAGATATATCACTATGCCCTCCACCATATATCTGTGCCTCTTTATCATTCAGTGTAATATAGTTTACTCGTGCCACAAGCTCTAACGAGCGCCCCCCTTTAGGTCTTCCTACCGCTGCAACGCTTTGGTCGTAGTTGAAGCCATCACCAATAAGAAGGTAGGCAAACTGAGCATAGCCACCATGAGTGGTGAAGTTGTCATATCTAGTCTTGTAGTTGTTGATGTAGTACTCACCTTGAACCATGCATTTATCCCATGTAGAGAGTAGCTCAATCATGCCCTTATGCTCTGCACCAAAATCTTCAAGAGTGGTAGATGCTACCGACTCGCCAAATAGAGATGTTATGCCAATACTACTAACTGATTTTCTATTCGAGTCGCTATTGTCAGCAGTGCGATATGATGTGGCAACTCCTATATGAAGTAGTCTATTTGTAGAGCGCAAATCTCTGTATGCAAACCTACCCGTTAGTGCGTAGGAGTTCACATAGTTTGTAGATACGCTTTTTAAATCATTGTTAGAGTATACCCCCACTCCAACATAATATTTAGGTCTGAAATATTGGTATGTTACCCCTAATCGCCTGCCATTTGTTGATGCAAGGGTTGAGCCTGCCGATTGGTTAAACCTTAGGGCGTTGGTGCTTGAAATCATATCTAGCGAGTATGGCTCATATCCATTACCCACTGTTAGGTTGCTATTTGTTTGGTTGTATCTTACATATAGGTCTTTAATAGCTACTTTAGTGCCACTTAAAGAGATGTCTGCCTTAATTACATAGTTGTCAAATTTACTCTTGAACCCAAGCCTAAACTCTTCAAGCTCAAAGTACCCAGTGGTTTTCTCGCTATTATACCTTGATAGGGCACCATCAATAAATGCACGCGAGTGAATAGTTGTTTTTATCTCATCTGTTGATGAGTAGGATGCTATTGATGTCAAGATCAATAGAGTAGTGGTTGTTATTTTACCTAATCTAATTTTCATATCTAATTATATTTTATGCAAATATAGCACCATGCAGTCACAAACTAATAACGATTTAATTAAGTTTTTGTTAATTGACTATTTGCAAAATATCTCCCCTAGATAACATTTTATCTAAGGGAGATATTTATATATCTGCTATACTATTGCTCAACTTATTAGTAGCTATTTACTCTTTTCAATAGCTGTAAATGGCTTGTAAGGGCTAAGGTTAAAGGTGATGTTTCCAGCAGAATCTTTTCCGCCATATATCTCTTTTGTCTTACTTCTGATTTTTGCACGAAGTGAGTAATTAGCGGTGTTATCATAATCTTCAACCTCAAGGTTATAGAAGTAGGTACGAGGGCGAGCTATGCCACGCTTATAATCTGCTACTCCGTAGTGTAAATCATCAGATATAACTTCACCATTTCTTAGCAGCTCAACATCTTTAACCTCTAAAAAGTTGTCGCCTTTAGTATAAAAGAATGCAGCAATAACACGACCTGAAGCGTACACTTTGTGAGTTACGTCCCACTCTTTAGTCTGATATTCGTTTGTTACATCATCTGGACCCCAAGTGTCTGTTATGTATCCTCCTTGTTTAAAGTAGTCTACCTTTAAGTAGTCAAGTCTCTTTTTGTTATCTTCTAAACGGTGTAAAAATTCATTAAAGTCTTTATCTTCCTTTGAAGACCACCCAATTTCAGCAACACCTAACAGGCGAGGGAAATTTTGAACATTTATATCTTTTACCTCTTGAGGCACTGCTGGCCACTGGTTTGCCTGAACACCTAAAAGAAGATGTAGCTTATCTCTATCTACTCCTTTTGCAGGGTCGTAGTTGTATATTGCCTTCATTGAGTTGATGACTTGGTAGTTTAAGTCTGCCATTGTGCCATCATGTCTGCTCTCTTGTGTGATATCAAAATATAGAGGATATGTAGGTGTTGCAACAGCATAATATCCGTTGTTTACAGCCTTAGTGATAGCGTCTTCACCTAACCATGACATTATCGCAGTCTCTTTTGTAAGAGTTTCGTCAGTAAGGATATCATTCCATCCTATCGGCTTGCGTCCTAGAGATGTTATTATTTTTGTTACACGTTCTACAAAATAGTTTTGTAGCTCTGTAACATTTTTCATATTATTCTCTTTCATG
>CAMQVM010000300.1 GCA_947038135.1 uncultured Rikenellaceae bacterium | reverse complement strand
CATCTACTGCACCTGCACGTGTAGCAACACCATTATTCTCTGCTGGCATTCTTACTGTGATATACATACCCTTATCGGTATCACCCGGATTATCTGAATCTTTCGCACACCCAAAAAGAGCTCCTGCTAGGGTTATACTCAAAACCCACGTTTTTAAAGTAATTATTTTTTTGATCATAAGTTTGGTATATTATTATTATTATTTAAAATATCGTTCACAATATATAAAATCATTATGCACTATAATTGCTCGACAAAGATATTAAAAATTATTTAATAACTACCATAAATATCTATTTTATAGTATCGGATTGCTAAAACCACGCAAATTTACAAATAAAGCTAATATAAATTCAGTAAAAAAGGTTGACATCTAAAACTTAGACATCAACCTTTTAACTCATTGAAACATATAACATGGAGCACCAATAGATAACAAAATCAAAAGCACAAACCCCTTAAAATTAACTCTCCACAAAAGCCACATTAGCCACATCAACCACATTAACCCAACAGCTAACAACAGCAATAGCAGAGAAGATCACCTACTCATTAACGATAGTGATACTTTCGATCTCATCACCAGCACGGATACCATCAACAGTATCAACACCCTCTACAACCTCACCAAAACAAGTATGCACACCATCAAGATGAGCAGTGTTAGTACGGCTATGACAGATAAAAAACTGTGATCCACCTGTATCTTTACCCGCATGAGCCATAGATAAAACACCTCTTTCGTGGTGCTGACGTGCAGATGAAGTTTCACACTTAATTTTATAACCAGGACCACCAACACCAGTACCTACTGGACAGCCTCCTTGTACAACAAAATCAGGAATCACTCTATGAAAAGTTAAACCATCATAAAACCCTTGCTCAGCTAACTTTACAAAGTTTGCTACTGTTCCAGGAGTTTCACGCTCGTAAAGCTCCACCTTCATTTCACCCTTTTGGGTCTTGATAATTGCGTATTTCATAATATTATATAATATAATTAGTTAATCAAAATATTGTGTTAACATCTCCTGTGTAGCAAGCCTTTTAACAGTCTGCTTCGGAGTCTTTAAAAACGGTTCAGGCGATATTTTTATTGCATGAACAGCCTCATATTTCGCAAGAGCATTATTTAACGTCTTGCGGTTAGATTTCATTATTTCAAGAAGCTTAGCATCTGATATTTTAAGCCTCTCTTTAGCCTCCATATCAGGATATACCCACGCTTCAATCTTTTTGTTACGCTCAAAGATAAGACACTCCGACACAAAAGGTAAATTTGAGAGCTTCGACTCAATAGGCTCAGGATATATATTTTCGCCACTAGAGCCCAAAAGCATAGTTTTGCTTCTACCTTTGATATAGATGTTTCCATCAGCATCAAGCTCTCCAAGGTCACCAGTACGCAGCCACCCATCTTCTGTAAAAGTCTGAGCCGTAGCCTCCTCGTCTTTATAGTAACCTAGCATAACATTTGCCCCTTTGACCTGTATCTCACCAATATTACTATCATCTTTATCGTTAGCGATACGAATTTGCATTGTTGTAAGAATTTTACCTACCGACCCCAACACAAACTCTTCGTGAGGAATATAAGATATAAGCGGACCACACTCAGTCATACCATAACCCACCAAGAACGGAAATTTAGCCTTTAAAAAGAAATTTTCAACCTCCTTATCAAGAGCAGCACCTCCAAGGATAACCTCATGCAGAGCGCCCCCAAGGGTTTTTTGTACTTTGTTTCCTATAACTCTATATAGCAACCCTCCTATCAAAGGAGTCTTTAAAAGCACCTTCATGATAGGCTTTTTCAGCATCGGTGCTATTTTATTTTTGTAAATCTTCTCTAACACCAACGGCACCAATAAAAGCAACGTAGGCTTAACATCTTTACACGCATCTACCAGCAATGTAGGTGTAGGAACACGCCCTAAAAACGTTATTTTAGCTCCATATTCTAGCTGAAGCAGCAGGGTAAATGTTGTTCCATAGGTATGAGCTAAAGGAAGCACACAAAGAGTAGATTTAAGATCTACACCCTTGTTTCTAAATATCATACTTGCATAAGATACATTCTCCCAAATATTTCTATATGATAACATTACACCTTTAGTCATTGAGGTCGTTCCTGAGGTGTAGCAAAGCACCACTAGCTCATTCTCATCTCGTACTTCATAAGCGACACAATCAGCAGTAAACCCATCTTTGTAAGCAAGCTTTACCAGCCTATCTTTATTGATAAATTTATCATTTAGATCATCTATCTTAGAGTGTATAACGATATTTTCGCTAAGTGATATAACCCCTACAACCTGCTTAAAATCGTTGCTATCCATCTTTTTCCATATATCACTGTCACAAAACAGCAACTTTGTATTTGAGTGGTTAAGTATATGGGTGATATCTCTAGGGTGAAACTCCTCGAGTATAGGCACCACAACAGCACCATAGGTCAATGCTGACATATAGGCTAAGGTCCAAGTGATGGAGTTCTTACCAGATACCGCAATAGGATCACCTACGGCGATACCTATCTCTTTATAGAATAGATGGTAAGCCGCAATACCCTCTGCCAACTCACCGTATGATAACTCTTGCCCTGAGGAGTAATTTCTTAGGGCTGGTTTAACCCAGTTCTTTTTAAAACTTTCCTCAAAAAGTTGTACTAAATTTTCTTTCAACATAATATAGTTTCTCTTTTACAG
>CAMQVM010000299.1 GCA_947038135.1 uncultured Rikenellaceae bacterium | reverse complement strand
CAGCATTTAAGAAATTGTACTGATTATTGAATTTCTTCATTGTTAGCCTATTAGAAAAACTGATATTTGAACTACCACTTTTACCTTTTTTGGTAGTAACAAGTATAACACCATTATTTGCTCTAGCACCATATATAGCAGTAGAACCAGCATCTTTCATCACCTCCATAGACTCTACATCATCGGGATTAATATGATGCATATTATCTCGCACCTGTCCATCAATAATATATAATGGCGAACCAGTACCATCGAAATTTGTTCCTCCACGCAGTGTAATCACTGGCGCTTTTGATGGATCGGCAGAGTTGTTTTGCACACGTAAACCTGCAACAGAACCCGATAAAGCCTGTGCTGGATTTGCATAAAACCCCTTTTCAAACACCTCTTTATCTACTTTTGCAATAGAGGTGGTTACCTCTGAGCGCAGCTGCCTACCACCGTATGCAGTAACAACAATCTCATCGACCAATAAACCCGACTCTTCAAGTATAACATTATACATAGTTTTATTTTGTGCTACTGTAAAACTATAAACATTATATCCAATAAAAGAGACATCTACAACAGCCCCAACAGGTGCCCTGAAAGAAAATTCTCCCCCAACCCCTGTAATAGACCCAACTGTAGACCCTTTAATTATAACCGTAGCACCAATAACTGGTGTACCTGTATTGTCTTTAACAATACCACTAATTGTAATATCTCCTTGCCTAGCTAACACCTCAACTGGTGCACCATCTGATGCATAAGTGTTGACTGAAAAAGCTGCCAATAGAGAGAATATTGCAACCGTAACGTAACGAGCACTCATCTTCATAATTTTTAATTTTTAAACATTATTTTTCTGTTAGACACCCGTTACTTACCTATAAAACACATAGGGTTATAAGGGCGTGATTTAAAGTTATCATATATAGTATTTTAGATAGAAAAGCTATATATGACATAATTTGAACTATTCGCCATCTAAGATATCTTTACAAATAAGATGGCTTTTAATCATCATTCGAGGTATATGAAAAGGACCTTTGAAGATATTACCCTTTGCAGGCTGCGACACGCTACCATTTTTATGTAGGTAGCCATACCACTCTCCATACTCTCTATCTGGAAAATGCTTATAAGTCCATTCGTGGATCATACGGTGCATAACCAGATATTTTTCATCATGCGTTAACTTATATGCCATGAGTGTAGCGATGATAGCCTCGCATTGCGGCCACCAAAACTTCATATCATGGGCATAATCTTGTGGAGGTAGGTTTTTACAATCTTTAAGATTAGTTATTCCACCAAACTCTTTATCCCAGCCCCACTCCCAAGACCAATCAAGAATAGTTGTAGCAAGATCTATCAATTTTTTATCATTATCACGTGATATCGCCACATCCATCAAAAACCACGCCGTTTCTATTGCATGACCTGGATTTATCACTCTACCCATGCCAGTATCAATAAACTCACCATTTTCACCCACGCACTCTAAAAGAGCTTTATATTCGTGGTTCATAAAGTAATTTTTAAGCTCTTCTATATTATTATCAATCACCTTATCTAGTATAGGGGCATCTGCAACACACTTAACACATAATGCAGTGTTTATTAGAATCATCACTATTGAGTGACCACGGGTTTTCAAAGCAGGTAGATATTTAGAAGGAAGCATCTCGGGAGTAGCAAGCGTATCTATCACCTTCTCAAATAGCTCTAGCGACTTCGCTGCATAACTCATATCTCCCGATGCCTTAGCATACTCTGCCATTGCAATAATAGCAAAGCACTCTGAAAACATATATCTACGCAGGCGAAGTGGAGTTCCATCTCCTTCAACCTCAAAATACATACGCCCTTCACTATCTGAGCAATGTTCTTCCATGAAGTTTATACAACTTGCAGATGCAGACAGCCACTCGGCATTCTGCTCTATATTGTTATATGCGTAGGCTGCAACAAACCCAAAACGACCCTGAAACCAAACAGACTTTGTAGTATCCATTAAGGCTCCATCTCTATTTAGGCAGGTATACAAACCCCCATTATTATTATCAAGACCATGCTTTAACCAAAAAGGCATAATGTCAGATACCAAATCTTTTTGATATATAGCAGCGCAATCTTTTAAAAAACTATATTGCTCTTTATTCATTTCGTAGGTATATTAAAATTTATTGCACTTTGAAAAAAAGTTTATAGCCTCTAGTTCAGACTTCATTGATGCCTCTTCTGCATCTGTCATGTTTCTGAAAGGAGTTCTGTTGCAGCCTAAATCTAGCCCTATAAGCTTCATTATTCGCTTACCTCCAACAATATTGCCTCGGTAATTACAGATGACATTAATTACAGCTTGTGCAAAATTTTGATGTTCAACAGCCGCTGCCGTATCTCCATTATTGTAAGCCTCAATTATCGCATTAAGCTCACGACCATTGTAGTTTGTCGTGCCACCAATACCTCCTTGTGCACCACCCATCACTAGGCTCGATAAGATTGTTTCATCTTGACCATGCAACATATCAAACTTACCATCTTTATATAACCTACACTGGTTGTACTCATAAAGACTCTCAAACGTATATTTAATACCCGCAAAATTTGGTATACGACCATCAACAGCCTTTAATAAATCTACCATAGGCAGAAAAGCACCATTAAATGCTGGTATATGATAGTAGTAAAATGGTAGCGACTGAGCAGCTGCTGCAATCTC
>CAMQVM010000298.1 GCA_947038135.1 uncultured Rikenellaceae bacterium | reverse complement strand
TAACATCTAAATACCAAGAAGACTCATTAAGAGTTACCGATCTATATCTTCAAGCAGTGAAGAAACTTATTACCGACACAGATAAAAACAACGCCTACTCTATACTTTGTGAGGTTCTTGAAATAGACCCTAACCACGCACCATCGCTCTTTAAAGCTGCATCAATCAACCCTAATAAAGACAAGGCGCTCACAATGGCAGAAAAAGCTGTAACATTAGACCCTAAAAACGTAGAGTATAAAATGCTATATGTAGAGCTTCTGTCGGCAAAAAAAGAGGTTCAAAAGAGCATTGAGGTATGGAAAGAGATATTAAATCTTGACAACAAAAATATAAACCGACACTTACAAATGGTATCGGTATACGTAAATGCAGCAATGCCCTACGCAGCAATAAACACGCTTGACTCTGCACTGATACTTTTTGGCAACAGACCAGAGATATTAGGATATCAACAATATATATACCAAGGGGTTAAAATGCACGACAAAGCCATCGAGGCGGGTAATGCACTGATAAAAATAACTCCAAACAGTGCCGAAACGCATACCAACCTAGCAAAATCATACATTGCTGCATCAAACGACTCACTAGCATGGAAACACCTAGACAGAGCAATAGAGATAGACCCAACAAATATAGATGTGTTAATTGCAAGGGCTGATATGTTCTACTCGCAAGGCAAGATGCCTGAATACCTAACAACCATTGGTATGATATTTGCCAGCGACAGGTTAGATTTAGATACTAAAATAGGCTATTTTAAAAAGTTTGTAGAGAAGCCTGAGTTCTACCAAAACCATATAATGTTGGTTGAGGGCGTAATAAATAGCTTACGTTTAGCATACCCCAACAGCTACAAGGCTGATGTTCTTTATGCTAGACACCTTATAAATATGAGAGAGCTAAAAAAGGCGTTAAGTGTGTATAAGCTACACCTAAACGATAGCATTAACCAAGAAGATGTATACTCAAATATTATAGGATTAGAGTCGTACATTAAAGAGAGCCGAGATTCAATAATAAAATATAACAACCTAGCACGAGATCTGTTTCCTAACAGCTTAGATATGCAACTAAACGTATCGTCTATATATCTACAACAAAAGGAGTATAAAGAGGCTATAAAGGTTGCAACAGAGGCTTTAGATATAGCAGAAACAGACTCACTAAAGAGCACCATATATGGTTTTATTGGTGATATATACTCTGAAATGGGCAAACAACCTACTACATATAAGTACTATAAAAAAGCTTTAAAGTATAACAAAAGTAACATTATGGTACTTAATAACTATAGCTACTTTCTTAGCGAAGAGGGCAAAGAGCTTGAAAAAGCCTTGACGATGTCGTCGCTGGTGATAGCCTCAGAACCTGACAATGCCACCTACCTCGACACTTACGGCTGGATACTTTATAAGCTAGAGAGGTATGAAGAGGCTAAAAAACATCTTCGACGTGCAATAGCCCTGAGTGATAAAGATAACGATGTGTTGATGCTACACTTAGGGGATGTCTTTTTTGCATTAGGAGATACATTTTCGGCAGAACTATATTGGGACAAGGCATCAAAGGCTGGAGCAAGCGATAGCGATATAGCCGAGCGTAAAGCTAAGTTATTATAGTTACAGGCACACGCATATTGTTCACGCATATTGTGTACGCATATTGTGTACGCAAATATAAACATAAGAGAAAAAGATATGATAACTAGAGAGCTGATAGACTTTCTTATAACAAACGGATGTGGCGCTGCAATAGATGCTGGCAAAGCTATAATGAATATATATAACTCTACCGAGCAGTTTGATATAAATGTCAATGCCAACAACACCGTAGTTACTGAAGCAGACAAAGTAGCACACGAAGCGATAAAAAAATCACTTGCAACAACTCGTATTCCTATAATGAGCGAGGAGGGGCGACATATACTTTTTGAAGAGCGGTATAGCTGGGAACTTTACTGGCTGGTAGATCCGCTAGATGGCACAAAAGAGTTTATTAATAAAAACGATGAGTTTGCTGTATCAATTGCACTTATGCAAGATAGCAAACCTCTATTTGGCGTTATATACCTACCCACTGAAGATAAGTTATATTTCAGTGACCCCGACCGTGGAGCATTTAAGGTAGAAAATTGCCTTCTGCATGAGAAGCCAGAAAGCATACAGCAGCTATTTAAAATTAGCAAAAAGCTACCTTTTATCTCTACCGAAGAGGCTAAAGAGGGCGATAAAAACAAGCTTACAAAGATTGTTGTAACACGCTCGCACATGAACGACCACACCCAGCAGATAATAGACTCTTTAAAAAAGCAGTATCCTAATAGTGAGGTGTTGCATTGCGGAAGCTCGAAGAAGTTTTGTATGCTTGCAGAGGGAAGCGCAGATATATATTTCCGCACCTCGTCACTCTCAGACTGGGATATCGCAGCAGGTGAGGCGATATCTAAGGCAGTAGGAGTTAATACATCATCATTTGATAGGTATGCGCTGAAGTACAACAAAGAAGATTTGATTATTGGACCGTTTTTCGCTTCTGCTAAAACTCTTGATTTGTAGTAGTAGTAGTAGTAGTAGTAGTAGTAGTAAAGTACTATTTGCGTGCATTTCAAATAAGCTATTTTCATTTTTGACAACAAACATATCCTTTTTTAGAGGCAAAGGTTAATGCTTTAATGTTGCATAATATGATGGCATATTTAGGGTGCTTA
>CAMQVM010000297.1 GCA_947038135.1 uncultured Rikenellaceae bacterium | reverse complement strand
GGTACGATAAATATATTACGATGCAAATATATTTTTACTTTTTTTTGCATTATTTTGTTAACTTACTGAGTGGCAATGCAAAAAAAAGTAAAAAAAATCACTTTCAGTCAAACACAATAAATTATAACAAATTAACTGTTATTACGATATAATGATATGTTATTTGCATATTAATGCTTTATTAACTTACTCAATATCATAATTACTGCAACAACGATTACAATATACGTGTTTTAATGGTTTAAACCGCACTGAAAAAGCGTTAAAAATATAAATGTGATAATTACTGACTAAGTGTATAAATAAGTATAAAATAGCACCTACACCTATATATATAAGGAAAGCGACTCGGAAAATTAAATTTTCAAGTCGCTTAATATGGTTGATAAATGATGTATATTACTTAAATGAGAAATAAAACCTACAATTTGAACAACTTTGTTATATTGCTGTTCTAGCATATCGTATTGTCATTTTAAAACCACCTCTGGAAGTCAGGGTATTACTACTATTATGATATTGCTTGTGCTCATAAAAATATGGGACAGAGGCAGTGCTAGTATAATAATATCCTATATGCGGATTGTAACATACATTAGTACTTTGCTCATAAGCTCCCCAGAAACCAGCAAGTGGCAAAAGGGTTCCTATGTTATCATTATGATCATCTGCAAAATACGGCCTATTTTTACTATATTGCACCCGTTTTTCAAGAGCAATAAACTACGTTCTGCTTGGCAAATACCAAATATCTGTTGAAGAGTTATATATTTTACAAGCATTAAGAGCTTCAGGTTGGGTTAAATATATTCCTGATATTTTAGTGGCTTCAGGGTCGTTATAAGAAATTGGTTTAATGTAATATGGGTGATCAACTGCACCAGTAGAATTTTGTGCATACTCATACTCTCCGCCACCGGGCATGATTGCCCAACATCACGATCCTCCCAATATGTATTACCTACTTTAATAGAGTAGTCTTCTGTTTTTTCTGAAAGCATACCACTTGAAGTTATATTAACCATAAAGGTATGCGAAAGAACAACTCCATCTGTTGCAATAGCTGTTGCAGTAACTGTTCTGGTTATCGCTTCATCACCTGGAGCAGTACGATAGACATTTAGATAAAACATATTTAGGTTGGTACCTGTTGATAATATTTCATTAATAGTTGCTTCATCTGATGATGTCGTGAATTTTGCAGGGACAGCAGTAGCAGCCTTATGCAATATTAACGAAGCATCTCAACTTGACTTAAACTCACTTTCAACCTTAAACTTTTGACCTTTGGGTACATGAAGATCAAATAGTTCTTTATGACTATAACCATTTATTTCACCAGCACCTGGAACATAACCTTCGATTGAAATTCCTGTGTCTGATGGTATTAACTTCATTGGCTAACCTACATAATCTATATTACCTAAAGTAGCCCTATATTTAAACAGCGTAACACCACTTCCTGAAGCTGTAATGCTTATTGGTTCAGATTTATTGGTTAGAGTGGCAGGCACAGGATTTTAGGGATATCACCTCCGACTACAAAAGCTTCATCTAAAGTCAAGGTGAAATCAGTATCGGCAATATTAAAAAACAGATGTGCGATATCACCAGCAATAATATTGCCAGTAGGCAAAAGCTAAAATTGTACGTCCACCAGTAGTTCCATCTGAAACTGTTATATTTTCAGCTAATATTCTATTAGCTATTTTCGGTAAAGAGCTACCGTTAGATGCAGCACTATACACAACTACATAAACACTATTTACAGTTGACTCATTAACTGCTAATTTACTGCCATCCCTGCTTATGAAGGCACTGATTCATACAGTAACTGCACCATTATAAGCTTATTATCCTCGGTCAAATCGTCAGAAGAATCATCTTTAGCACACCAAAACAATGCAATAGTTAAGTTTAGCAATGCCACCCAACCTGGAAAATTAAAATTGTAATTCATAATAAAGTTTTTTTGAAATATTGATTTTTAAATATAATTACAACTACTGTAATAGAAGAGATAAACCTTTTATTACAGTTGTTGTAATAAATTTTGATTGCGACACTTTACAATTGGGGAAGACATATTTTGTTAATTGCCTACTTATTGCGATAAGTACACAAAACAGTAAATAAATGTGTGTGTGTGTTAGAATGAAAGAAGCTAAAATACCAAACAAATTTTAAATTTGCAAATTCCTGCTCAATATTTTAAATAACAAACTCATAAATCAATACTATTAAGAGACAAACACACTAAATATATTTGAATTTATCAAATAAAATACATAATGAACATATATAAAAATAGCTGTCGAACTTCAAAGAGCTAAGAACTACGAAGAATTGCAAAGAGCTTATAAGCAGGATAAAATAAGCATACTTTAGTATGTGAATGAATCAGAAACTCAAAACAGCACAGCTATTACCGTTAAATGGCAATCTTTCAACGAGGCAAATATTGATTTGGTATATTATAAACACCCCTAACAAGCTATATATGATTTTCGATATTAAATACACGTAATTATCACAAAGAAGCTATTATATACATAAAACCACTATAGATAGTTTACAAGTTGTGATTATATTGGCGATTTATCAACAAAAGAACCTACGCTTGCTGACATAAAATAATGTTGCATCTAAAGAAAATTATACCTATCTTTGCAATGCGTTAAACGCCCAGGTGGTGAAATTGGTATACACGCTACCTTGAGGGGGTAGTGCCGGCAACGGTGTGCATGTT
>CAMQVM010000296.1 GCA_947038135.1 uncultured Rikenellaceae bacterium | reverse complement strand
TAGATATACTTAACGGAGCTCTATAAACACTACTCTATCCATATAAAACAGTGTTTCTCAATTAAATTGCACTGAAGCTTTATCTTCGGTGCAATTTTTCGCTTTAGCAATATTGCACTGAAAATAGAACTTTACACTGAAAAAATTAAGAAGCTGTAAGAGTGCAAAAAAATCGATAACTTATTAATTAAAATATAAATTACTGTTGTATAATTAATTATATTCAAGTTAAGATTTTATGTCGAACAATAACATCTGTAAATATAATAATATCAATAATGATTATACCAAAACCATATACTTTTGATAGAGTAACAAGAATTGTTATATCTGTTGTGATTATATCAGTGATAATTTACCTTCTGGTTATCACACGTGCTGCGCTTCTTCCATTCTTTATTGCATGGCTTATTGCGTATCTTATAAATCCAATAGTACTATTTGCTCAGCGAATATTGCGGTTAAAAAGTAAGATTGTCGCCGTATTTATCGTGCTTTTGCTACTCATATCACTGACTACTGGTTTGGTATGGTTATTTATTCCAACGTTTATAACTGAACTGCAAAAGGTTATAGCCCTGCTAAATCAATATCTTATAGAGAATAAATTTGAAGATATACTGCCCGCTCACATAAACGATCAGATAGCTGCATTTTTCAATGAAAGTGAGTTTCTTAAATCTCTTTCAGCAAACGACGCATCTATGCTTATTCGTAAAACATTTGTTTTGGCATGGGGCATTATCTCTGAGTCTTTTGCTCTGCTGGTGACTATGATATCTATATTTGTGGCATTTTTATATCTTATTTTTATACTCAAAGATTATGAAAATATCACACAAGGAGCCATGAACCTTATACCTCCAAAATATAAACATAGGGCAACAGTGGTAATAGAAGATGTTGAGAGCGGCATGAATAGATATTATAGAGGTCAAGCTACTGTTTCGTTGATTGTAGGGATTCTTCTTGCTATTGGCTTTCATATTATATCACTACCTATGGGTATAGTGCTAGGGCTATTTATTGGTATGCTAAACCTTGTACCATACCTACAAATAGTGGGTGTGATACCTATAGTTATATTATCACTGCTGCAAAGTGCAGAAACTGGCGAGAATTTTTTCATAACTTTTGGATTTGCCATGCTAGTTTTAGGGGTTGTTCAATTTATACAAGATGGCATTATTGTCCCTAGAATAATGGGTAAAGTTACGGGGCTAAATCCTGCTATTATACTGCTCTCACTCTCTGTATGGGGCGTACTACTTGGAGTTATAGGCATGATTATAGCTCTTCCATTTACCACAATTTTACTATCATACTACAAAAGATTTATCCTTAACAAAGAGAGCTTTGATAATATAGCCACCATCAATTCGCTTGAAATAGAAAAGAAGAAAGAAGAGGACGAGAAAGAGAGCTAAAATACCTAATAGTAGTTAGTTTAAAATGCAAAAATTATATTACCTTTGCAAATAAAATAAATATTATGAAATTATCTGATTTAAATGTTGGTGAAGAGGCAGTGATCGTTCGGGTTGAGTGCAATGGAGATGTTCGAAAGCGCATTATGGAGATGGGTTTTGTGAAAGGCAAGAAGGTCTCTGTTGTAAAAAAAGCTCCTCTGCAAGATCCTATTGAGTATGAGATAATGGGTTATGATGTATCGTTGCGCCGTAGCGAGGCTGCTACTATTGAGGTATCACAAATAAAAGAACAGGAAACTAAGGATACTAAGGGCGATAAAGAAACTAAAGATATTAACACAAAGAATATCAACACCAAAGATATTAATAACACTAAGGTTGCAAAGGCAGACACACCCGAGCACCTAACAAACATAAGATCATCTGAGCACCACGACAATCAAAGCAACAAATCAAACAACACTATTACAGTAGCGTTTATAGGCAATCCTAACTGTGGTAAAACATCGCTATTCAATTTTATTTGTGGGTTACGAGAGCACGTCGGCAACTACTCAGGTGTTACTGTAAACTCGAAAGAGGCATCGGTGCAGTTTCAAAACTACACAATCAAGATAACCGACCTTCCAGGCACTTACTCTATGTCGTCATACTCTCCCGAAGAGCTATATGTACGAAACTACATCAGCGACACCCACCCCGATATAATAGTTAACATCATAGATGGTTCAAATATTGAACGAAACCTATATCTTACAACACAGCTTCTTGACCTAAACCTTGATATGGTTGTGGCTCTAAATATGTATGATGAGCTACAAAACTCAGGCTCTAAGTTCGATTATAAAGCTATGGGTGAGCTTTTAGGTGCTCAATTTATACCTACAATAGGTAAAAGAGGCAGTGGTATTGCTAAGCTATTGCAGGCAGTGGTAAATAGATATGAATCAACCTCTACTCGTGCAGTAAACATAAATTATGGCGAGCTTATTGAGAGAGAAATAGATACTGTATCGGCATCTATCAAGGGTAAAAACACAACTAATTTTCAAGATCGATATGTGGCTCTAAAGCTTATTGAGGGAGATATATCCTTAGGAGATAATTTTTCAGACATTAGTGTTATTGATCTGGTGGCAACATCTATAAAGAAGATAGAGCGTGAGTACGGAGAGCAGTGTGAAACTGTTATTGCAGACGTTCGCTACGGCTTTATTAGTGGTGCACTAAAAGAGACCTACAAACCTATCACTAATGCAAAAAAACTGAGTAAGCAGATCGATGCGGTAGTGACAAATAAGATATTAGGTTTTCCTATATTTCTTTTTGTCATGTGG
>CAMQVM010000295.1 GCA_947038135.1 uncultured Rikenellaceae bacterium | reverse complement strand
CAAGAGGTTGCTGTTAATAACAGAACCAAAATTGATGTCGTTTTTCAAGAAGATGCGATATCTATCGATGAGGTTGTTGTCGTAGGTTATGGTACCCAAAAGAGGGTAAACGTAATCGGAACAATATCTACTATCGATGATAAGCAGTTAGCCAATAGAGCTACCTCGAATGTTACGCAAACTCTTACAGGTCAGCTTCCTGGTGTAACAATATCGCAATCTGGTGGTCAACCTGGAGTCGATACAGGTACTATCCGAGTGCGTGGAGTGGGGTCGTTTGGAGCTTCTCCCGATCCACTAGTGCTTATTGATGGCGTGCCTGGTGACCTTAACTCAATTAGTCCAGATGCTATATTAAGTGTGTCTATATTAAAAGATGCCTCTTCATCGGCAATTTATGGGTCTCGTGCTGCGAATGGAGTAGTGCTTGTTACCACAAAGGCTGGAAAAAATCAGAAAACTACAATTTCATATAACGGCTCTTTCGGAGTTAGCACTCCTACTGCTCTTCCTGAGTTTGTCAATTCATGGGAGTATGCTGAAGCTATCAATAAGGCGGATAATCAAGAGAGGTATTCGCCCGAAGATATACAGGCTATGCAAGATGGTAGTCAGCCTGATAAATGGGCTAATCAAGATCTTTTCGGTGAAGTTTTTACACGTAATGGAATACAAACAGCACACGATTTATCGGTTACTGGAGGTAATGAAAAACATCAATTCTACACCTCATTTGGATACTTTAACCAAGAAGGGCTTGTAGAAAAAAATAGTTATGAGAGGTATACAGGTCGTATAAACCTCACCTCGCAGATTACTCCTAAAATAAAGATGACTGCACGTGTGCAGGGTGTTAGCATGGCTGTGCATGAGCCAGGTGTGGCAGGTACTATTGATGGGTCTGGAATGAAAATTGGTATTGTTCAGCAGGGTATATTTCATACGAATAACACCAAACCAAGTATATTGAGCTCGGGCAATTGGGGACCTAGTGGAAGGGGATTTGGATCTGCAAAATCGTGGATTGAAAGCGATTCTTTTTATGAAAATCCTATATTTAAGTTAAGCTCTAATATTAAGTTCGACTACACTATAATAGATGGTTTAACACTATCTGCAATGGGAGGTTATAACTATACAACAAACCACAAAAAGACCTATAAAGCTAACCTGCCACTAGAAATTGGTGGGGTAGTGCGTACCATTGGAACATCTGATCTTTCGGAAGAGATTGCACACAAGAAATATAAAACATTTCAGTCGACTCTTGATTACTCGAAAGATTTTGATAGTGGGCACAATATTTCGGTGCTTCTTGGTTACTCATGGGAAGATGAAAATCAATCTAACATTAAAGGGTCAAGAGATAAGTTTCCAGGTAATGATCTTCCATATCTTGATGCTGGCTCTCCTGACAATCAGCAATCTAGCGGTGGGGCTTATGAGTGGGCGTTGCAATCGGTATTTGGGCGTGCACAGTATAACTACAAAGAGCGCTATTTGGCTGAGGTAACAATGCGTTATGATGGCTCTTCACGTTTTCCTAAATCTCAAAAGTATGGCTTTTTCCCATCTGCTGCTATTGGGTGGAGAGTGTCTGAAGAGAGTTTTATGAAAGACAACAACTCTTTGAGCTTTATTAATAACCTTAAGCTTAAGGCATCTTACGGAGTTTTAGGTAATAATAATATAGGAAACTACCCTTATTAAGCTATTTATGGATTAAATAATAACTATGCTTTCGGTAACCAAGTTGCACTGGGGGCTGCTATGACATCTTACAACGACCCAGGTCTTCGTTGGGAGTCTACACGTACTTATGATGGTGGTGTAGAGATTTCGATGTGGAATGGGTTGCTAAATGCCAATATCACCTATTTTGATCGCCGCACAACAGATATTCTTTACAAGGCAAAAAAGAGTGTATCGGGTATTTTCGGCTTAGTTCCTAATGAGACAAATGCGGGTGAGGTATCTAATAAAGGAGTAGAGATAGATCTTGGTCACCGCAATAACATTGGAGATTTTAATTATAGTGTAAACGCAAATTTTGCATATATTAAAAATGAGGTTGTGTCATTAGGTATCGGAAATGTACAGCAGGCAAATGGTATGGTTGGTAATGGCTCTAATCTATTTTTAGGGCTTCCTATGAATCTGTATTATGGATATATTACAGATGGTGTATTTCTTAATGATGATGAGATTGATGCATACTTCAAGCATACAGATCAATCGGCAGTAGGGTACAATAAAGATAAGTTGCGCCCTGGAGATCTTCGTTATGTAGATGTATCGGGTCCTAAGGGTGTGAAAGATGGAAAGATTACAACCGATGATAAAGTTTACTTAGGTTCTAAGATTCCAAAAATTACCTTTGGTCTTAGTCTTGGTATGGAGTGGAAAGGTGTAGATGTGTCTGCTCTATTTCAAGGAACAGCGGGGGTGAGCGGTATGTTATCATCTTATGCAGGTCATGCGCTCTATTCAGATGGTATGATACAGAGGTGGCAGTATGAAGGGGCTTTTGATCCAGCTGCACCTGAAAGATACCCTGAATATACTACAATTCGTAACTTAGGAAATACTATTAGTACAAATAATCAAACATCAGATTATTGGGTGCGTGATGCTTCTTATGTACGTCTGAAAAATTTGCAAATTGGATATACTATACCTAGTAGATTATTAGACAAAATCAAAGTGTCTAATCTACGTATATACTGCTCTATGGAGAATGTTGTAACATGGAGCGACTATCCTCAAGG
>CAMQVM010000294.1 GCA_947038135.1 uncultured Rikenellaceae bacterium | reverse complement strand
TCGGGCTGTAGAAGTCGATCTGCGCTGAATGCTCGATTGTATATGAATCATTTTCTGAACGTTGTTTGTATGAGTCGTAGTTAAGAACACCATCAATCTCTGACTCATAAAAAGTATCCGATGGGCTATTATCTAGATTGTAAGAGAATGTAAGAGATCTATCCTTCTTCATAAAGAGCTTCTGATAGTTTAGACTTACTGATGTGCCACCATATCCATTGCTAGAGTCATATACGTTGCGATACTCTCTGGTAAGATTATTATCTACATCGAAAAATCTCATCGATGATTCGCTATCACTTTTATAGTCACCTAGATACCCCCATCCTGAAAGGGTGATCAGATTAAGTGAATCTATCTCATAACTGGCTTCAATAGAGGCGTGACCATTATTATTTACTGCACGACCTGAGTCGCCATGACCTTCTGAATATTTATATTCGTCACTATTGAAATACTCTCCATTACTATTTGACTCTGAGCCTATATTTATATATTGACCAAAACCGAGGTTGGTTGAGATTGCGAATTTACCTATCTGTCCAGCGATATATAATCCCGTATTAACACCTCCACGATTATCAACTCCTACATTCACACTTCCATTAAAACCACGTATCTGCTGCTTGCTAGTGATGATATTGATTATACCACCGATGCCCTCAGACTCATACTTCGTTGAAGGGTTGGTGATAACCTCTATATTCTTGATTGAGCTTGCAGGAAGCGACTTTATCACCTCTTTGAAGTTCTTGCTCATCATTGTAGAGCTGCGACCGTTGATAAGCACCTTGTAGTTAGTCTCTCCATTAAGTCGTACGTCATCATTACCATCTATTGAGATCATAGGCACCTTACGAAGTATCTCTTGCGTGCTAGATGTTGCCGACTCTGGGTCTGCATCCATATTGTAGGTCAACTTATCTGCTGTAGAGGTAATTAACGGCTTCTGTGCAACAACCTGGACTGTCTCGAGAGTAACTCCTTGAGTCATAAATACGGTATCTAAAACCACTTCATCTTCTTCGGGTGAGATACCTTGGACTGGTATAACCTTTGTACCATATCCTAAAAATCCTACAACTATCTTGTAGCTCTCTTGACGTGGTGCCTTGATAGTGAACTTACCATTTACATCAGAGGGCACTGCATTGGTCATCTTACTACTATCACCCATTAATGCTACTGTAGCATATCCAATCTCTTCGAGCGTCAACGAATCAAGTATGATACCTTTTATCTTTATATTGTCTTTTACAGTTTGGGCTGAAAGTGAGCTTGAAGATAAGAGTAACACAATAATAGCAAACAAAATTTTATTTGCGAATAGCAATCTATTCCTCATTAATTGTTGCATAGTGTTACTGGTTTTACCAAAACAGATTTGCATAATGTCATTTTTTAAGTTATTATTTATTTAATGCAAATATATAACTAATTTTTTAATTAACAATAAAAAACCCTAATAAATATATATAGACTAGCATATTAGCTAGGCGAGATTAAATAATCTCACTATAAGATGGAATAATTGTATTATTTTGATGATTGTTTCATATCTTTGTAAAAATATAAGATATGAAAGAGACAAAAGATAAAGAGGCTAATAGATATGACTTCACTCTACTAACAGCAGCATGCCCAGAGCTAAAAGAGCATGTTAGAGATAATGGACATGGAGAGCTGTCGATAGACTTCTTTAACCCCGAAGCCGTGAAGCTATTAAACAAGGCTATACTAATAACAGACTACAAGATACAATACTGGGATATACCTAAGGGGGCATTGGCACCAGCAATACCTGGCAGAGCAAGCTATATAGAACATATAGAGGAACTCTTGAACGGTAAAAAAGATGGTGTGCGTATTTTAGATGTGGGAGTGGGTGCAAACTGTATATATCCTATTATTGGATGCGATACAAATAGAGTGTCTATTGAAAACGCACAAAAAATCGTTACTCGTAATAGCATATTAAGAGGTAAGGTAGAGCTACGTTTGCAACAATTTCAAAATAATATATTTAAAGGTGTTATAAAAGATAGTGAGTATTTTGACATAACGATATGTAACCCTCCTTTTCATAGCTCTGCTGAAGAGGCTCAACAAGCGAACATCCGTAAACAACGTAACCTAAAAGGCAAAAAAGAGGCGAAGCCATCACTAAACTTTGGTGGCACGAATAATGAACTATGGTGCGATGGTGGAGAACTGCGATTTATAACACGTATGATTAAAGAGGGTAGAGCATTTAGCAAGCAGTGTGGGTGGTTTACATCACTAGTATCAAAAGAGGGAAACCTAAAACCTATATACCACGAACTGAGACTCATAAAAGCCGCTGAGTATGGGGTTATTGAGATGCAAAAGGGGAATAAAAGCAGCAGAATTATAGCCTGGAGATATTAACATTAAACAGCTGAAAACAACATTAAAGAGAGTTAATGTAAATAGATAAGTAATTTGTTGTTTTTTCAGTAAAAAATCACCACATTTGTACTTCATTAACAACGCTTAAATTTATCTTTAAAGCGAGAGGTGTTACAAATTTAGATCTAGTAAAGATTATGAGTAGAATAAAAGTTGCTGTAGTAGCTGGAGGAGATTCGTCTGAATATCAGATTTCGATCCTTGGAGCTCGTTTTATTATGGAAAACCTAGATAAAGCAAAATATGAACCATACATGGTCGTAGTTACAAAGCAATTATGGTATGCAGAATACAATACACAACAGATAGCCATTGATAAAAACGATTTCTCATTTTTGATCGATGGAGCGGCATCTAGATT
>CAMQVM010000293.1 GCA_947038135.1 uncultured Rikenellaceae bacterium | reverse complement strand
TCATACCCGTTCTGCACAGCTTTGTGCAAGTATGGCGACTCAAAATAACGCCCATTAACAAAGAAAAAACACTCTGGTCGTCTCTTTGCAATATTTGGTTTTCCGATATATCCTTTTATCTCAACCATTGTAGTGTCTACATATAGGTCGAGTATAGAGTTACCAATAGTTTTACCCATTAGGGCAGTTATGCGTTGTCGCATATTTATGGTTGATGATAGCATATGAAGAAGCTTGTCATCTACATATAGCGAAAATGCCACCTTAGAGTGACATAGAGCTACCCTTTGAAACTCTTGAACTATCCTTTTTGTCTCTGTTATATCTTTTTTGAGCGACTTCTTACGTGCAGGAACATTATAAAATAGGTTTTTTACAATAAACTGCGATCCGCTTGTAGCAAACGACACTAGCTCATTTGTCACAAGAGTGCCACCATTGATCATTATGTGTGTGCCAAGCTCATCTTCATCTCGGCGTGTTGTTAGCTCCACCTCTGCAACTGATGATATTGACGAAAGAGCCTCACCCCTAAATCCAAAGGTGCGGATATTAAAAAGATCATCTATTGTTGCTATCTTGCTTGTAGCATGGCGTTCAAATGCGATAGCAGCATCTTCATTAGACATCCCCTTGCCGTCGTCTATAACTTGCATAGATTTCTTGCCGCCCTCTTTAATGCTGAGAATAACATAGGTGCTACCTGCATCAATGCTGTTTTCAAGAAGCTCTTTTGTTACTGAGCTAGGCGACTGCACCACCTCCCCCGCAGCAATTTGATTTGCTAGGAGCTCTGACAGCCTGTTGATTATCCCACCCATTATTCTCCTCTAAAGGATTCTACAATAACTTCAAAACCAGTAAATGTTATTAAGAAGTATGTTGCTAAAGCTAACAAAGCCATAAATATAATTAACCTTATAGTTGTTGAACGGCTCTTTATTGATCTCTCTTCTTCGCTAATAGTCATTCTTTTAACCCTGCCTTTGTGTATTATATTACCAGGTATATATTTCTCTTCAGCTGATGAATCAATATCTACCCCATTTAAACGCTGGCGCTTCTCTTTTGCCTCCTCTTTAGGGTTGTAGTGCATAGGAGAGTAGTTGAACTGTCTTGGTTTACGACCTAATTTAAACATCTATTTTTATATTTATATTAAACAATTTTTGTGATATATTACAAAGATATAATTTATAATTTTAATATTAAACAATTTATGAATAAAAAGGTTATTATTTGATGTTTATTTATATTTGTGTTTTATGTGTAAAAAAAATCATTGCTGTAATAGTTTGTGTTTTAGTGGGTTATGACTTAAATATTGCTGGCTGTGTTTTTTATGTTTTTTAGTGTATCAAAGTCTTTATGAGCATATATGTATTTTTTAAAAAAATACCATATAATGCTGATGATTATTTATAAATTAATATTACCTTTGTGGTGATAAACTTACAAATTACAGAGGTTTGTTTGAATTATATTAACTAATAATATTTACATGCAAAAAATTAAGGTTATACAAGGAGAAATATTTAACGACTTTCGAGGTAAAATAACATCGTTAAACTCTTTCGACTTCGAAGGGGTTGAGAGGTTTTATTTTATTCATCATCCTGATAAAGATATTATTCGTGGGTGGCATGGTCATCAATTTGAAAAAAAATGGTTTTATTGTGTCAAGGGTAGTTTTACTATTGCTATTGTTGAGCCCGATAATTGGGATACGCCATCTGAGAATTTAGTGCCCGAAATTTTTAATTTATCTGAGGGCGATAGTAAAATTATTGCTGTTCCTGAGGGGCGTGCTAACTGTATTAAGGCGATGGAAGATGGCTCGGTGCTTATGGTATATTCTAGTAAAAAGCTACCTGAAGCGTATGAAGACTCTTGGAGGTATGAAAGTACTTTGTGGGTTGATTGGTCTGAGTACAAATAGTTTTATATTTATTTATTATTATTTCTAAGAGATGAAATTGTTGAAATTACAAAGTATTATCGTTATTACATTAGTAAGTATTAACGTATTGAATGCACAAGAGTCTAAAAAATCGTCATTTACTTTAATGAGTAGTCATGGGTTTATGCGCACCGATGGGGTTAGTGATGGTTATGGGCAGGTTAACACTGTTTTATATGCCCCCGATAGTGGTAAAATTTGGGCTTATGGTCTTGATATCGGGTTGTCGCAAGGTCGCTACATTTTTTCAGATATGGCTAGTACAAATAGACCTGAAATGATAACCAAAACATCGAAAATGTTTATTGCACCGAGTGTATATGTGTTTCCTGTAAACACCGATAAGCACCAAGTTTATGCAGGTGCAAGTATTGGTTTTGGGTGTACTAATTATACTCGTCTTATCGAGGAGATTTATATAGATCAAAGAAGTATGATTGCAAATTTGGAGTATGATTATAGCTGGTCTGAAAAAAATGAGATGGGTATTACATTTGGTGCTAATGCTGGATATAACTACAAGTTTTGTGAAAACTGGATGGTTGGTGCACGTGTATATACGCAGCTTAACCTTGAATTTTTGATTGGTGGGCTGGTTAATATTGGTGTGACGTTCTAGGTGTAGTATTGCATTATTTAATCGTCATAATGATAATGTTTTGTGTTGAAAAATATTAGTTGTATAAGAACATACCTATTTTTTTATAAAGCCATATATTTATAATATTTTACACTTAAATAACACTCCTCGCAAAATTAACTTTTGCGAGGAGTGTTGTATTATATAGGCTAATTCGCAAAACCTTGGTTTTGTGAATCAGCCAGCTCCCGAAGGGAGCC
>CAMQVM010000292.1 GCA_947038135.1 uncultured Rikenellaceae bacterium | reverse complement strand
CTCAATTTGCTACGCATACGCGCGTGTAGCTAAAAACAAGAACTTTACCAAACATATCAACAATAATTTTCAGAGATTAATATCAATCTTTGAATCAATATATAGAAGCTCCAACACGAGGATTAACCTTTTATTGGGGCTTCTCTGTTTACATCAATATAGTAGTATAACTAATTCTTAATTAAAAAACTAATTTTATGAAAAAAACATTAATTTCAAAAACATGGGCTCTCTGTATTGCCCTATCAGGACTTCTCTTTGGGTGTGCTGAAAACAGAGATGGGTCGGGTGATATAGGTGATATGGGTCTGTACATAACAGCAAAGATGCCAGCCGAGTCTAACGGAGTATCTACTCGAGGTGTAGTCGAGGAAGTTGCTATTAAGCGAGCTTATATCGTAGTTTATGCTAACGGTGCATCTGATGCCGACAAACCAAAATTTGCATCTAGTATCGATCTGAAAAATATTACAGACAATGGGTCCGACACAAAAAAGATTTTGGCATTTACACCAACCGATAATATTGCCGTAGGTGATGTTATACATACTATTTTCAATAAAGAGATAGTAGATTTGTCAATTTCAAAGAGTGAGTTGATATCAATGCTTAAATTATCGAGCGCTAATGGTTTGGTAGATTTAAATGCAGGTTTGCCAATGTATGGTAGCGGAGTATGGACAAGCAGTGGTAGCCCTATGATAAGCGTTAGAAGAGCCGTGGCAAAAATTCAGTTGAAGCTTGATTACAAAGGAAACACACACGTTTCAGGAAGTATGGGTTCAAGTTTCACCACTGAACGAACTACATATAAATTATATCAGTTGTCAGATGTAGGAAATATAGATGGAAGCCATGTAGGAGCAACAGGAACATTGCCTATCACCGATATCACTAATGAAGATGATATCAACCAACCCTCAGCAACAAAAGATGATAACTATACTGGTGCAAACTTCATTTATGCATATCCTTATGCAACAAAATCTATCGGTACTACACCAAAAACTTTAGATAATAATAAGTTTGCGTCAAGTCGTATAGCAATGATAATGAAGAATATTCAAGAAAATGGAGTAGCTATTTATCATCGCTTAGATGTTTATGATAAAGCTAATAACGCCTACTATGATATTTTAAACAATTATCATTATAGCATCAGAGTACGTGAGGTAAGTAACGGAGGTTATAGTACAGCAGCTGAGGCGTTGATGCACCCATCGAGTAACGTACAGTTTGATATAATTGTAGAAGAAGAGGGTACTACGATTGTAAGTAATGGTCAGTTTATTTTAAATGTCAATGAGTTAGGTAGTGAGTTTAGTATTAGTGGTGCTTCAAAAACAATTGAAGTTGCTAAAGTAAACCGTCAAACTTCAGAAAATGCACCAATTGATGGAGTAACTTCATTTAGTGTAGTAAAGGAGGATATTTTTCAGTTTGGTAATCTAAATGTAACATTTACCGATACTCCAACAACCTTAGATAATAATATCAAAAGTTTGAATATAACTGCTTCAGGAGAGGGTATAGCTACCTTTAGATATATAGCAAAACTAGGTAATATAGATTATACAAGTGGAGTAATAACTGTTAAATCAGAGGGTTATGGTGATGGAATTGTAATCGATGGTTTTGTGGCAGATTTAGGCATACCTAACGGTTATGCGGCTAACATGAAATTTATTATAGGTGATGGTTTCAAATATAAAGTAGCTTCTACCTTTAAAGAGGAGTGGGATTCTTCACTATCTTTAACACTACCAACTGTAGCACCTACTAAGTTTACTACATCTACTAAAACAGCATCGATATCAGAAACTGTATCAGGTGCGACAGCTGTAAACGGTTTTTATCTAAATGTTTACCGCACCGCACCGGGCGATAAAGATATTACAGGTTCAATAGATGTAACAGTAACATCACCCGATAAGAGTGAGTACACCTATACAATAGCTGTAAAAATAGTTAATAGTTGTGTTTTGCCAGGTGAGGCAGAAAACTATGGTGTTAAAATCAATGGATTGCTATGGGCAGACCGAAATGTAGGTGCAACTATGCCTAATGTTGCAGGTTATGAGGTTTCAAAGAATTATAGTAACGACACAAACCACCCCGATTACAACACTTCGGCAAAGAGTGCTATTGTAGGAACATATCATGCAATTTCAGCGATTGGCGGTAAGTGTGAAAATTTAGGTTTGGGTAAGGGAGATTGGCGTATGCCAAGCGCAGAATCAAATGTTGCTTTAGGAGAGATAGCTAATGCTAATGCAAGAGTACGTCACAGTAAAGGTAGAGCCTTTCTTGTTGGCGATAGCGAGGGTGGTGCGCCTGAGTCAACTTCAAAAGCATCAACTACCGCAACTACTGCAACTAGGTCGGTCGGTTGTTTCTTGCCATTGAGTGGGTCGAATGCTTCGACTACTAGTGGATATTGGTCAAGCAGAGCTAATTACTCATTAAATGTAAGTTCTACAACAAGTAAAGTATCAAGCAGTTCAGCATCAAGTCAGTTTTCATTGCGTTGTGTAAAGGAGCATTACGATTTGAAACCTGCTACAACTGTTGAGGGTTTTTATGCTGGTGAAAGTTACGGTGATCGACCTAATGGTACAGTGAAAGATGGTTATAATCTTCATACATTATTTGGGATTAGTAACAAGACCTATATAATAAAAAGTGCAGAGAGTAGTTTTAACCAGTATTGGGATGGGCTATTGTCAACGTTACAAACTGTATCTAATGGACCTACGCCATCAAAATCAACAGATACGAGTGGTATGGTGTTAGGTGTACCTAGTAATGTAGCCTATTTTC
>CAMQVM010000291.1 GCA_947038135.1 uncultured Rikenellaceae bacterium | reverse complement strand
TAAAAAGGGAACACCCAAACTTTTTGCGAGAAACTACGTTTCTCTATCCCTGCATAGAAAACCAAAACTCAAACCAAAACCAAAACTCAAACAAAACCTCTATCTTTCAACAGAAACAAGCTTATAAAGCGCATCACCACGCCTAACAACTAAAGGAGTAACAAAAGAACACTTATCACCCTGCTTTGCAGACTCAACAACAGCTAAATCAACCCTTATCTCGCCCGACACAAGCTCCACAACACCAGTTGTAGGTCCTGTAATAATAAGTTTCTCACCAACAGTCAAGCTAGTAGCCTCAATAGTTATTTCTGCAACAGAAAGGTTTTTAAAGTAGTTGGTAACCTTACCTACATACATCTTCTTTTCACTAGCTGCCGATCCATAGTTTTTGCTCCACTCACCAAGGTTACGACCAAGGTAGTATCCATCGGTAAACCCACGGTTGAAAACTCGAAGCATATTATTTTTCCATTCTTGCGCCCTCTCAAAGCTATATGTACCCTCAGCAATAGCATCAAGAGCACTGTTATAGCTCTCTACAACACACTTGACATATTCTGCTGGGCGTGCACGACCCTCAATTTTTAACACCCTTACACCAGCATCAATCATCTCATCAATAAAATCTACTGTGCATAAGTCTTTGGGCGACATTATATACTTATTATCCACCACAAGATCGGCACCAGTTTCAAGGTCCTTAACAGCATACGAACGCCTACATATCTGGCGACAGTTACCCTTATTGGCTGATTTGTTTGCCTCGTGTAGGCTTAAGTAGCATTTTCCTGATACCGCCATACATAATGCACCATGTACAAACATCTCAATCTCTATAAGCTCCCCTTTTTTACCTCTTAAGTCACGAGCTATTATCTGCTCATGTATATATTTTACTTGTGCCATATTCAACTCACGAGCAAGCACCATAACATCGGCAAACTGCGAGTAAAACTCTACATCTTCTATATTGCTAAGATTTAGCTGTGTAGAGATGTGCACCTCTACCCCTATGCGGTTTGCGTACATTATAGCAGCATGGTCTGATGCGATGATTGCTGTGATACCTTCAACTTTAGCCCTGTCAATAATCTCTCGCATTACTGGAAGATCATCATCATACATTATGCAGTTGACTGTAAGATAGCTTTTTAAGCCACTCTCATTACATATAGATACTATTTTTGCAAGGTCGTCGAGGGTGAAGTTATATGAAGATTTGCTCCTCATGTTTAGCTGCTCAACACCAAAATATATTGAGTTTGCTCCTGCCGCAATAGCAGCACTCAGCGACTCATATGAGCCCACTGGTGCCATTATCTCTATATCTTTTCTATTAATTGTCATTCTGTTTATTTGTTTCTATTGATCAAAAGGTCTGCTAATTTATACATAACCTCTTTTTTAGCGCTATCGATATTTAATTTAGCTAATATATCTGATGCTTTTGTAAAGTACTCATCAATTTTCTTCTCGGTGAAAGATTTTATTGATAGGTCGTTATATATAGCTGTCACCTTATCTATCCTCTCTTGCTCGCTGAATGTAGCAGATGCAAGTATCTCTTGAAGCTCAATTTTCTGCTTTGGAGAGCATTTGTCTAGTGCGGTAAGTAGCAAAAAGGTCTTTTTGCCCTCTGTGATATCTCCTCCGATACGTTTGCCGAAAGTTGCAGCATTGCCATAGGTATCTAGCAGGTCATCTTGAATCTGAAAAGCATTTCCTAGGTTTACACCAAACTCATATAGAGCATCACAATCTTCTTTTGGTGCGCCTGCCACCTGTGCACCAAGCTTGAGTGAGCCTGCCACTAAAGCCGATGTTTTTAGAGATATCATATTGATATACTCATCAATAGTAACATCGTCTCTACTTTCAAAGTCCATATCATATTGCTGACCCTCACAAACGAGTGTTGCTAATGTGTTAAATGTATTTATTACATCATAAAAGTTCTCTACACAACACTTTGCTATAAGGTTGTAAGAGTGAATTACAGTCGCATCACCCGATAATATTGCTATGTTAGCGCTCCACTTTTTGTGAACCGTAGCTCTAGCTCTACGCACCTCAGCATTATCCATTATATCATCGTGTAGCAGAGTGAAGTTATGAAATACCTCAACAGCAAGAGCAGCATATATAGCACTATCTATGTTGTCGCTGTACATTTCAGACGCTACAACCACCATCAATGGGCGAATGCGCTTGCCACCGCTCTCAAGAGTGTACTCAATTGGAGCATATAAATTAGTTGGCTCTTTAGGTAAGCCTGTCTCTTTGATTCGCTGCTCTAGTAGCAGTGTTAATTGTTCTATTGTATGCATAATAATCTTTTCTGCAAAGATATTAAAATATTTTCTATTTATTCATATATATATTAAATAATAATTTTTTTTTAAATAAAACGCTATATATACCCTCTAAAGTGCATAATACTTTACTAATATCATAAATTTTAACATTAAATTATGAAACGATAATGATTTTTGCTACCTTTGTAACAATTAGTAATTTTAAAATTGGTTGACATGAAACAATTAGTTGTAGGAATAGATATCGGAGGAACAAACACGGTGTTTGGTCTTGTTGATGAAGAAGGAAATATTTACGCCGAAGGCGCAGTACCAACAAAGCAGTATCCTGACTTTGAACAGTACCTAGAAGAGTTATACATAAGAATTGTTGCTCTTATTAAAAGCGTTGGTGAAGATAATTATGAGGTTGTGGGTATCGGTATTGGTGCTCCAAATGGAAACTACTACAACGGAACAATCGAAAATGCAGCTAACCTAGATTGGAAAGGTGTAGTGCATTTTGTAAGATCGGAAGAGCGTCGTGTAGGGAAAGAGTGTTAAGATTAGTGTAG
>CAMQVM010000290.1 GCA_947038135.1 uncultured Rikenellaceae bacterium | reverse complement strand
GCTTTTTTTTAAAAAGCGTAAATAAAAATTGTATTACCCCAAAAAATAGCTATATCTTCTGTTTTTGGGGTAATTTAGTAATAAAAACTACACCTAAATAGTTGAACATAAGTATATTTAACGTTTTGCGAATCTCCCTACAAAGGTGGTGTATACGTTCTAAAAAAATGGGAGCAAGTTGTCTAAATACAAAACGATAAAAACAGACCTGAAATATAGGTCTGTTTTTATCGTTTTATGAATCTATACAACGATCAATAAGAAAAACAGCAAATTTATGAAATGCAATATAATTATTTTAATTGACTTATTGGTTGCATGAATCGGTGGTGCTATAAAGCTATAAAGTTATAAATATATCATTAGCCTAATACACCACCTAGACACAAATTCACACTATTTTTTGTTCATTATATTGTTTTGTATATTGATACTCTCAACATGAATATTATCTAATATACGAACTAAGAAATCTTTTGATAGCTCTAGTTTATCAGCCTTGCTAGTTAAGCTCTCTAATATATCACCCCAACGGTTACTTTGAAGTATGGCAACATTATTATCTCTCTTAACCTCTCCAATCTTACCCGCAACAGACATTCTCTTTGATAGGATATCAAGAAGTTCTCCATCTAAAAGATCTATTTGACCCCTAAGATTATCTAATGCTTGAACATACTCAGGACTATTATTTTTCTCATCTCTCCATACTATCGACCTCACTAAATCGGCAAGTGCTGACGGTGTAACCTGCTGTGAAGCATCGCTCCACGCATCGCAAGGGTTGATATGACTCTCGATTATAAGACCATCGTAGCTAAGATCAGCACTTTTTTGTGATATCTGCTGCAACCACTCACGGTTACCACATATATGCGAAGGATCACATATCATAGGCATACCCTGCATACGACGACGCATTTCAATAGCTATATGCCACTGTGGGCTGTTACGAAATTGAGTAGCTCCGTAGCTCGAAAAGCCCCTGTGTATCATACCAACATCGTTGATACCAACAGCTAAAAGACGCTCTAAAGCACCCTGCCATAGATCGATATCAGGGTTCATTGGGTTCTTTACAAGCACTGGCACATTTGATCCCTTAATTGCATCTGCAATTTCTTGCACACTAAAAGGGTTTACTGTTGTTCTCGCACCGATCCATAATATATCAACGCCATGCTTCAACGCTAGCTCTACGTGCTTTGCATTTGCCACCTCGGTAGCAATAGGCAAACCTGTATCTTTTTTAATCTGAGCAAACCACTTTAGCGCATCCTCACCAACACCCTCAAATGAACCTGGCTTAGTTCGTGGCTTCCATATTCCTGCTCTTAGCACATCTACTGTACCTGTTTTTGCTAGAGCTATACAAGTATCTGTTAACTGCTCTTGTGTCTCTGCACTACATGGTCCAGAGATAATTAGTGGCTTTTTTGACTTTAAACTTATCATCTTATTATTTTTTATCTATTAAGTATTCTTTTAATGCTATTTGCTTTCTGTATCGATTCTGTTATTCCTTTTACATCATCTTTCTCTAACATCCGACGAAGTATTTGAAGCTGATGAATATGCTCACGTAAAACATCAAGCACATTATATTTGTTCTGCATAAATATAGGTGTCCACATATCTGGAGAACTCTTTGCTAGACGTACTGTGCTTTCAAAACCTGCACCTGAAAGATCAAATATACGATTCTCTTCACGCTCTTTTTCAAGTACTGTAAGAGCTAATGCATAAGATGTTATATGCGATATGTGACTAACATAAGCAGCGTGCATATCGTGCTGCTCAGACTCCATATAAGTGATACGCATTCCGATAGTAGAGTATATATTCTCTACAAATGCTACTGCATCTTTATCTGACTTATCGGTGTCGCATAGCACAAGAACCCTACCCTTAAATGCACCCTTAACTGCCGATTGAGGACCGCTGTTTTCTGTTCCCCACATAGGGTGGGTTGCTACAAACTGGTTTCTATTTTTATGCTCTTTGATAATCTCGCATAGCTCAGATTTTGTAGAGCCCATATCCATCACAATCTGCCCTGGTCGGACATTATTAAGTAGCTTTATTGCTACCATTGGTATTTTATCTACTGGTATAGTTATTACTATCAGTTTAATATCTTCTCGGCTTGCTATCTGCTCAAACTCAATTGCCTCATCTATAATATTTAACTCTAAGGCGGTAGATAAATTCTCTTTATTTTTATCTATACCTATTATGTATGATGCTAAATTATTATCTCTAAGCGAATGGGCGAACGAGCTTCCCATAAGCCCTGTACCTACTATTGCTACTTTCATCTTTTATAATTTATATTTATATATGTTATATGTTAAAAAACTCACCACGTTTATAAATTCCGCATATATGCAGTTCTACTGCTACCTTTTTTGCTGCATCAAGAGCCGCAAGAAATTCTTCTAAATGGTCAAACTCCATATCTGCATGGAATATATAGGTAAATGGATCTTCAGGTATAGGATGCGATTGAAGCTTTGTCATATTCACATTAAGGTTTTCAAAACACCTTAACACTGAGGCTAATGAACCACGCTCATTTGCCACCATGAAATATATTGAAGCCTTATTTGTTTCTAACACTGGCTTTGCTTTATCTTCACGCTCAATAAGAATAAAACGAGTAAAATTATTCTTTACAGTATGAATATCTTCGGCTATAACCTCTAAACCATATAGTTTTGCTGCTAATAAACCCGCTATTGCTGCCTGCGATTTATCGCCTGCTAAAGATACTGTTTTAGCGCTAAATCCTGTATCTCTGCTCTCTATAAGTCGCACATTCTCAGTCAGGTTATCAAGATATTCTGAACATTGAAGCAGTGCCATTGGGTGTGACTGCACCTCGGTTATATCCTCGATTGTTG
>CAMQVM010000289.1 GCA_947038135.1 uncultured Rikenellaceae bacterium | reverse complement strand
TTTAAATGGTTATAATCTTCATACACTATTTGGTATAAGCAACAAGACCTATATAATAAAAAGTGCAGAGAGTAGTTTTAACCAATATTGGGATGGGCTATTGTCAACGTCAAAAATGGTTGCTACAACCCCAACTGTATCAAGATGGAATGCTGTTAATGCAGGAATGACGATAAATGTGACAGGTAATGTAGCCTATTTTCACCCTTTCCGTACTGCACCAGGCGACTTAGATGTAAAGGGTGTTTTAAAGGTCAAAGGAATGACTACATGGGGTTCATCATTTTCATTTGAGTTGCCATTAACAACAGTAACGACTTGCGAGCTTCCAACAAGTGCAGATAATAATAGTATTCAAATTAACGGTTTTAGAATTGCAGATCGTAATGCTGGTGCAAAATTGCCATCAGGAGGTTTATATGAGGTGGCAAATAAATATTTTACTAATCAAGTAGGTCATCCCGATTACATTGCGGGGTCAATAGGTGGAGATCCAACAGCAGGTATTTCGCAGAAGCCTGAAATAGCTGCAATAGTTGGCGAGTATCGAGTCTTTAAGTCGGGTACAAGTATTGGAGAGGCTGGTAGTGCTTGTAGTGGCTTCGAATTAGGCAGAGGTAAAGGTACATGGCGTTTGCCAACTGGGTCAAATGTTGGAGGCTCTGCTGAAACTAATCAGATGCTAGCACAAACCCGCTACAGTAAATACAGAGTTTTTTTACTGTCTACTGTAACAACAAAAAGCACAAACTCGCTATCTACAAAGCATAGCGGAGTGTTTATGCCTTTGATGGGGTATGCTCATAGTCCTGCTGCTGTAGGTGGTAGTTATTGGTCTAGTACGCCTAGCACTAGCAGCGGTTTGGCGCACAATATATTCGTCACTAATTCAAGTGCTGTTGTGCGTATAGATTATCAATGGCGTGGTTACGTGGCTCGATGTGTAGAAGTTTAGTTATTTGCTAATGCTAGCTATTTTTAAGTAGTGTCTTTGCTAAACCTCTAATTAATCGCATGAAAATAGAACTTTATTACAATTTTGTAGATGGTTAAAAATCAGGTTTAGACACCCTCTTTTACAGTTGTAATTAACAACAGAAGATAGTTGTGACAATAAATGATTGTTTGAGATTCTATTTGATTGATAATCAATGTACAATAAAGGTAAAAACTGACTAGTTTTTACCTTTTGTCATTTAATATCCTTATATTGACATATCAACAATCTATATAATCAAATAACCTACTGAGTCATATAACTAATTGTATAATAGTTTATTATATTATAAATATTAGACAAAGTATATATATCGTAACTGTCAACATAGTTTAATCTATATTTTTATGTATTTTTGTACTTAATTTTAATCAATAATTATGAAAAAACTAGTACATAAAATAACATCTTCTTTTTTAATTCTTTTAACTGTTGCCTCTTGTCAAAAGGTTGACGAGTTATCAGATATCACAAGTATAACAGCAGTGTCGGTAGTGAGTGCAAAATCGGTTAATACTCCTGAGGGCACAATTATAAATAGTACACCTATTATTAAAGGTGACACTATTATAGTACCTTTATTGGCAGGTGCAAAACTGTTTCCTATGGTTCTAACTTTTGATATTGAAACATCAGGGGCTGAGCAGCTGACAAACTTTGAGGAGGGTGACAAATTTACATTTGATGATTTGACACATCATAGAAAGTTTTACACAGTGGCTGCAAGTGGTTCTACTAAAGCTTGGTTTGTTAAAATTGATAACCTTGCTACACGAAATGGAGCCGAAGTGTTACAGGCTGAGTATATCGATGCAGCGAACATTGCGAACGTTGGGGTGAATAAATTTTGCATTATCAACCCTATCAAAAGTGAGGTGAATCTAGCGGTTATTAGTGGTTTAGTTGAGTACCCTTTAACAACCGATATTAAATTTGTGTTGAGTGATAGCTCGAAGTTAATTACTGAGTTGCCTATAAATAAAGATGGCTCATATACCTTTGTGTTTAACAGTGCCATAGATACCCTTAGCGTAGATGTGCAGTCACAGACAGAAAATATTAAAAAATGGAGAGTTGGGATGTCAGTTTTGTCAAATGCAGATACAGATTTATCTCTTAATCAGACTACTAATTCCCAAAGAAAGGCGCTTACTATTAACGCTTCAGAAATTTCTATTGAAAATCCGTCTGCTGAGCTTATTAGAACCTCTACTATGTTTGTAACAAGCATATATGATGAAGTTGGTAAAGTTAGAATATTCATAAAAGATAAGCAGCAGCGATCTGTAGAATTTCCTGTGAATGTAAAGCTAAACCTGCCAGCTGTTGAGAATCAAACAGTAATAGGTGTTCCTCATGATGGCACACTTGCCTTTTCGAGCTATGATGATGTGGCAAATATATATGTGCAAGAGTCGTTGTCGGGCTTAGTGAAAAGATGGTTAGTGTCTTTAGCACCTGCACCTAACGCAACTATTTCAAACGTTAGAGATATCGATATGTCTACATCTGTAAAAGGAATAACTATCGATGGAGATATTATATTTGATGAGGCCGCCCTAAAGATTATTGTGCCAATTACATGGAGTGGTGGTGCTATTGGTGGCGAAAATTTAAAGATACGTTTAGGCTGCACTTATACAGACCCAAGTGGTAAAAATGTTGTAGTAAAGAAGCCTTCTGCTTGGTTTCCTAATTTAACGTATCTAAATAGTATATCATATTTTAATGTAAATATTGGTGTTGATGGGTTAACACAGCGTTGGAGTATATATCTGAAAGACACAAAGGCAGTAGCAAAAAGCAGTGACACCTCGGTTTCGGAATTTAGAGTATCATATTATTATTCACCAAAGGAGTTATTAACTCTAACTAATCCATTATTTCAACAAACAATAGCAGCAGTAGACAAAGGAG
>CAMQVM010000288.1 GCA_947038135.1 uncultured Rikenellaceae bacterium | reverse complement strand
ACTGGTAGAGCTCATATGCTTACAGGTGAGTATAGTAAGGCTGCTTTGTCTCTAAAAAAGATCATCGACCAAAAAGATAGTTCTATTGCTCCTAATTATGCTACTCTGTTTACTCCAGTAAATGAGAATCATAGCGAAAATATATTCTCTGTTCAATATGTTGAGAATTTAGCAGGTTATGGGTTTCCTCAACATAGCTACCCAACAATGTATAGCGGGTGGAGCATACTAAACCTTACGGCTAACTTATTTGAGGCTTATGAGTTTACTAACGGTGATAAGTTTAGTTATAGCGATACTAAGTATGATATGAATAATTTAGGTAAGAATAGAGATCCTAGACTTGATTACACCATGTACTATCACGGTCAGAAATTCAAGGGTAATGAGTATATTTGTGCTCCTAAAAGTGGTAGTGAAGATCAAATTGCATCTGGTCAGGTTACACAAACAGGCTTTATGCCTCGCAAGTATCTTGATGAGGGGTTTGCTGGTGACTTAGGAAGTAGCGGTTCAAATTTACCTGTCGTGCGTTATGCTGATGTATTGCTTATGTATCTTGAGGCTGAGCTTGAGAGTGGTACTCCTATAACACAATCTATGTTAGATCTTACTATCAATGCGGTAAGGGGTAGAGCAGATGTTAATATGCCTGCTATTACTGAAACAGACAGTGATTTGCTACGTGAGCTTGTTCGTAATGAGCGTTTGGTTGAGCTTCCGTTAGAAGGGCACCGTTTGTGGGATTTGTTTAGATGGGGTATTGCTGAAGAGAAGCTAAATGTACCTATCTATGGAGCGCCATTTGGCTTTATTGATGACACTAGTGCAATACGTAAAAATGATGGTGTATTAGACCCTAATTTCCGATGGTATGTAAATACACGTAGCTTTAAGGCTGTGCAGCAGAAGTGGCCTATTCCGCAGGCTGAGCAGAATATTAATCCTAATCTTCGTGATTAGGTTGTTGGGCTTTGTTGTTGCTGTTAGGTGACAGCAAAGAGTATAAAATAGCGACTTGTAAAATTTAAGGTTTGATATCTTAAATTTTATAAGTCGCTATTTTTATATTCATTACTGTCCTACTATAAATCAGAAGCTCGAGTGTGATTTTATCAGTCTGAAATTTTATATTGCAATTTCATGTTACAATTTAATAGGACAACACCAATTATTAATTTTGAATATCTCTTATGAGACTATCTTTAAAGTGCGAACTGCTATATCTTGTTAGGGTTTAGTCACATACTAAAGTGTGAGTTGTCTATAGGTGTAAAAATGTACTGAAGATAGAGTTTTGTCGCAGTTTAATTAGGCAACACTAATTTCTTTACATATATATCACGATATTCAACCAGTTTTCCATGTGCTTTAAGCTCTATCTGCTCTTTTACATAAATTGGACTTTCTCTGTCCCAGTAGTTCTCCATGATTACATTGTCAACAACCTTTTGACCATTTAGAAAAACGGTAACCCTATCTCCTACCATCTTGATAAAAAAGGTATTCCATTCTCCAGTAGCATTATCAGCTATAACTAGTGGTGTCGAAGGATTCTTTTTATTGTGATATATCCCCCCTGAACCAACTTGTGCACCTATCTCAACCCTGCAAGTGTCCCATGCCTGTACCTGTGGTACACCTCGAAGGCATACACCTGCATTGCCATGCTTTCCAATCTTCCAATCTACATACATCTCAAAGTCATCATACTTCTCAACCGTGCAAATATTGCTACCCTTACCCGTAAATAGTAGGTTGCCATCTATCGCTTTCCAGCCTTTGTGCATTTTAATATCTGCCGCCTTTTGTGCTGCTATAAGGTTATTATTGCCCATCTTAGAGCGTGCAATGGGGTTTTTAACTAGCCCTTTCCAGCCTGATAGATCCTTGCCATTAAATATAGATATATATCCAGGTTCACCCTCAGGGGCAGTTTTCATATACGCTAATATCTCTTGGAGGTACTTTGAGGTGTTGCCAAGAGCTTCACTGCCTTCACCAGTTAGCAATGAAATATAATGGTTTAGTATGTTCTTTACATTTGTACCATAGAATCTATACTCTTTATCTTTCAGAGCTATAGATGCCACCGCCTGCATTGCACTGTTGGATGTCTTTTTGTTGTCCATATATGGTGCTGTATATATTATAGAGTTCAAAGAGTTGCATTTGCCAATAGATTGTATAATCTTATTTTGATCTGATACATCTGTTGCATCTGTTGCTTTATCCATGAATTGACGTAACATTATAAACTTCCAAGTGTCACTCATTTCGCTTTCATCTATAAGTCTAAGGCTTGATGCTAGTACTTCATCTCTAAGCGCTACCAGCAGAGTGTCGTTATAGACTTTGTATAGAGCTTTTATAGCATCTTTGTTATTCCACTTGCATAGTGTTTTTATAATTGCAACCTTTGTTGCTGCATTGTTACTTTTTAAAGTATCAGTAGTGTTTTCTGCAAGTGATGATGCAAGTGCAGATGTAAGTGCAGATAGCGTAGTTTTTGTTGGTACAGCACAATATAGTGCGTATGTACGAATTTTGTTGCTATTATGTATATTACTCTTTATGATGGCTAATGCATCCTTTGGCTCCTGTTTTTTTAGCTGCTCTATTATTGCATTTTGTATATCTTCAACATAAACCTCTTCAGCCTCATTAAGAATATCGAAAAGATATTGAGTGTCATCAGATGTAGCCGTTCTAGCGAGTGCCTTATATGCAGCTTTTTTTACTTCATTGTCGCTTGAAGTTGTGTGCTCTATTACAAAAGGCATCATTTCACTCACTCGACGGTTAGCTAAAAATGTAAGAACTGCTCTTTTAGAGTTATTGTTACCGCCTATTATAGCTTGTAGGTGCTGATTGGTGAACTCTGTAAACTCCGATTGCAACATCTCATAACCTATGGTTGTTGCTACCTCTTT
>CAMQVM010000287.1 GCA_947038135.1 uncultured Rikenellaceae bacterium | reverse complement strand
AAGTTCTGACAATGTTTCTCGCTCTTTTAATGCTTCAAGTGCTACTCGTGCCTTGCACGCTGAACTAAATTTCCTCCTTGTTGTTCCCATTATTAATTCAAAGTTATGACTTTTTTTTTGACTTAGCAAATGGTCTCTTTTTAGAGGAGTATTATAGTATACTTAGTTACAGCAACTTAAGTTACATTAAAAATAACAAGACGGCTTATATGGGATGCTTACCATTATAAGACCATTACAAAATTGCAGCAATCATATACTTATAAATAGTTATAGATAAAAAAAATCACCCTTAAAATGAGTTTTCACTACATTTTAAGGGTGATTTTTTATGTACAAATTCAGCCTAGCTGAACTTAATCGCATGATACTCTCCTAGAGATAAATTCAAAGCAGAGTAAGGCGGTTGTTTAGAACTTAACAGAAACGTGTATTCTCACTGCTGAAAAGTCTGGAGATATTGTTGGTGTGTGCAATGTCTGCTCACCAAGATAGCTTAAATCACCACCACCAAAGCGATACTCAGCACCTAGACCAACACGTCCATAATAGACAGTTCCACCAGTTACAAAGTTTGTACTATATCCACCATAGATCTCATCTTCTGCATCATATTGAGCAGCATAAGTAGGTGCATATCTAAAATAACCATGTATGCTTAACTTATCTATAGGGTCAACTGTAAAAGATAGACCAACCTGCATAGATACTTGAAGTTGGTGTAAAACCGAAGAAGCATCTGCGTCTATCACTCCATCAGGAAGCATATCGCCGTTAGTATCGAAATTGTGACCCAAGAAATCTTCAAAATCCATACTATATTTACCATAGTTTAGATCTATCCAAGTTGCGTCAATTCCAAACTTAAGCATATCACCAATAGGCTCTTGATGCAAAAAATAAGTTTTACCTGTTGAAACGGCTACACCATAATCACTCTTAGCAGTCATTGTGGTAGGAAGTGAGAAATTTTCTGTAACAAAAGCTATGTTTACATAACTTGATTTCTGTTTTGTTGTTTTGTTCTGTGAAAATGCTGTGCTATTTGAGAATAGGGCAATTGCTGCAAGAACCGTGATAACTTTCTTCATAAAATTTAATTAAGTAATTAATTGTAAAATATTTTCAATGCAAAGTTAAACAATAATACTAAAGTATACAATTTATCACGTTTTTTTTTATGATTATCCGACCATGAAAACCGAACTTATTCACAACTACCTGCAAAAGAAAGCCTTACAAAAGTATCCACTTGTCACCATTTATATCACCTATCTATAATTTCAAGACCAAATTATACATTTAAGGGCAATTACACTAGAATAAAACTAATACAGACCACCTATAAAACCAGTCAGTTGATAATAAAACTGAAATAAACACCCCTCTTGAACTAATAACTAACCCGTAATGAGCTTATACTTTTTACCCACACGTTCCATTACACTTAGCAGACGATTGAGGTCTGCTTTGGTATGAGATGAAATAACGCTAATTCTCAAACGAGATAGCCGTGGTGGCACCGCTGGCGGAAAAATATAATTTACATATATACCTTGATCAAATAGGTCTTTTGATAAATTAGTTAATATATACTCATCACCAATAATAACAGGAATTATAGGTGTTGATGTGTCAAGCAAATTATACCCCATAGCTACCAGCTTTTCTTTAAGATAGATACTGTTAGCTGTAACCTTTTCGATGGCATCAGACTCTTGCATATACTTAATAACCTCCATGGCTGACATACAAATATTTGGAGGTAGCGACGATGAATACATATTACTTCTTGCATATATCCTCAAGTAGTCAATTATCTTTTTGCTAGCAGTGATATATCCTCCAACCAAGCCAAAAGCCTTACTAAGAGAGCCTGTAATTATAATATTTTCGGTATTTGTTACACCAAAATGACTTAGTGTACCAGCTCCTTTATCACCTATTACCCCCGTAGCATGAGCTTCATCAATCAATAGCAAAGCGTTGTACTTACTGGCTAAATTGATCATTTGGGGGATATTAGCTATATCGCCATCAATACTAAACACTCCATCTGTAACTATCATCATTCCTCCCCCATACTGCTCAAAATTTTCTGACAATATATTCTCGAGCGAACTCATATCATTGTGCGAATATCTCTTAATTGTAGCACCAGACAGTATCGCACCATCAAGCAAACTAGCACTATTTAGCTTATCATATATCAATAGGTTGTCTGCTCTAGCAAGCCCTAGTATAGCACCTGTATTTGCAGTAAAACCTGATGAAAAAAGCATTGTTTCATCAAAACCAGCAAGATTAGCGAGTGCCTTTTCAAGCTGATTTTGATATATATTTGTACCACTATGCAACGGCACACCTCCACTACCAACTCCATGCGATTTAATCACTTCAAGCGATATATTGACAGATGCAACACTTTTAACTGCACCGAGGTAGTTGTCTGATCCGAACATTAGCATCTGTTTAGGCTTACCTATAAACCTATCAAGCACGGCAACTTCTCTGCCACTACCTGAGAGCATAGGAGGTTTGATATATACATTTAACCCCATCTCTTCGTGCTTGGCTATGTGTTCTTGAAAGGCATTCACCTTCTCGAGAATAGAAGTTCCTTTACTGTTTTTACAAGCAAAAAAGTCAATCTTGAATTCTGTATTAGTCATTGTTTTATCTTTAAATTGATACATAAATAGTATTTATTCATTTGCACGTTTATTGAAGCCATAAAAATTATATTATTAATCATGTTTATTATTTCAGACAACCCAACATATAACCTATTAACAATACTAATAGCACCATTGCGAAGTTGCAATATCACTATTAAACTTACAATACTAACAACATCCAACAACAGTTTATTCATACAAATTTTGGTCTGTAATATACTAATTAAAAATATAAATAACAAATACTACACATCAACAAAAAT
>CAMQVM010000286.1 GCA_947038135.1 uncultured Rikenellaceae bacterium | reverse complement strand
CGCCACGGTAAGTATAAAAGTGCCGTAGAGCCATTTATGCAGTATAAAATGAGCGATGCAAACAGAGAGCAGACACTTGCTCTTGTAAGTTCAGTATGGGGAAATATGTTGGGCGAGATATCTATATCACGCAATATAGACTCTATAAAACTTCAAAGCTATGCATCTACCCTAGCGGTTAAAAATGCTAGCGATGCACTTGAACTTGGATTTGTTGATGGGCTGCTTTACGGGTCTGAGGTAGATAGTTACATCAAAAAACACCTCAATTTAGAGAAGGTAGACAATGTATCACTTACAAGATATATAAGCCAAACTGGAGAGTTGAAATTTACAGATATAACAGGCACCTCATCTAATAACTCGAAAAACAAGATTGCTTTAATATATGCTGAGGGTGAGATAGTATCGAGCTCACCATCGCCAGACCTGCTAAGCAGTACTCGCTTTGTTAAGCAGATAAGAGCAGCACAAAAAGATAATGATGTAAAATCGGTTGTTATCAGGGTAAACAGCCCTGGAGGAAGCGCACTTGCAGCAGATGTAATGTGGCACAGTGTCAAGGAGCTACAAGCAGTAAAACCAGTAATTGTGTCTTTTGGAAACGTGGCAGCATCAGGCGGTTACTACTTAGCAGCTCCAGCAGATGTGATATTGGCAGAACCTACAACAATCACAGGATCTATTGGGGTGTTTGGTGTGATGTTTAACGCTGAAAAGGGGCTGAAAGACAACCTTGGTATAACCACCGACATAGTTAATACAAACACCTACTCAGATATAATGACACCTCTTCGTGCTATGAATAGCATAGAGCGTAAACATATTCAAAACCAAGTTGATGAAACCTACAAAAACTTTGTGTCGGTTGTGGCAAGTGGACGTAACTTAACATACAAGCAGGTAGATTCAATAGCTGGAGGTAGAGTTTGGAGCGGTGTAGATGCACTAAAAGTTGGGCTTATTGATGACCTTGGTGGTCTTGAAGATGCTATATTTGTTGCTGCTGATAAAGTAGGAATTGTATCTGACTTTAAAGTCACAGTTGCGAAATCATACGAGAATGAATTTCAGGCTATGTTAAAAATGATGATTGGAGAGGTTAAAATTGCCACTCTGCCGAAAGTTACACAAGCAATAAATAGAGAGTATGAGCAGGTAATGCGCATGGTTGAAGGCGACAAAGTTAAATGTATAATGGCACAACCAATAATTATTAAATAGTAAAATAGTAATATAAAATAATGGCAAAGGTAAAAAAGAGTTTTTTTTGTAAACATTGTGGAGATGAGCAACCTAAATGGACAGGTAAATGTCCAGCGTGTGGCGAGTGGGGCGGATATATTGAGGAGTTATCAGTAAAAGAAAAATCCCCAAAACTGGTTGTAAATGAGCTTTTTAAGTCAAGCGCTGCAAACCGTAATACACCTATTGCCATAACCGAAATAAAGCAAGCAAATGTAAGCCGCATAGATATGGGTTACATGGAGGTGAATAGAGTGCTTGGTGGTGGACTTGTTGCAGGATCACTTGTTCTTCTTGGTGGTGAGCCTGGTATTGGCAAATCAACACTTAGCTTACAACTAGCTCTGAAATGCTCACACCTATCTACACTATATGTGTCGGGTGAAGAGAGCGCTGAGCAGATAAAAATTCGTGCAGATAGATTAGAGCTCTTCAACCCAGAGTGTTATGTGCTCGCTGAAACCTGCCTTGAAGCTATTGTGCCACATATAAAAGAGTTATCGCCAAAGCTTATTATCATAGACTCTATACAAACACTATACACCGAGAATGTAGATAGCTCACCTGGTAGCATCACACAAATCAGAGAGTGTGCAACAGCACTTATGCGCTGGGCTAAAAGCTCCATGATACCTATATTTATAATAGGACATATAACAAAAGATGGTACTATTGCAGGACCAAAGGTGCTAGAGCATATTGTAGATGTGGTGCTTCAATTCGAGGGTGACACAAATAATATATATAGGCTTTTAAGAAGCAGCAAAAACCGCTTTGGGTCTACAAGCGAGATAGGTGTGTTTGAAATGGCACAAAAGGGACTATTAGAGGTAGCAAACCCATCTGAAATACTACTTTCAAACCACGAAGAGGAGCTTACTGGTGTGGCTATTGGTGCTACAATTGATGGTGTACGCCCTTATCTTATGGAGATACAAGCACTAGCCAGCAGCGCCGCATACGGAACACCACAGCGTACAACCACAGGATTTGACAGCAAGCGTTTAAGTATGCTTCTAGCGGTAATCGAAAAACACCTTGGTTTTAAGATGATAACAAAAGATGTATTTTTGAATATTGCAGGAGGTTTTAAGGTAAGCGACCCAGGTCTTGATGTGGCAGTTGTAGCATCTATCATATCATCGTTTTTAGATGTTTCAATATCTAAAGATTGCTGCTTTGCAGGTGAGATAGGTCTATCGGGTGAAATTCGCCCTGCCTCACGAACAGAGCTACGCATTAATGAGGCTGCACGTCTTGGGTTTAAACGTATTATAGTATCATCGTATGCGTTAAAGGCGCTCTCAAAGAGCGACTTTGGCATTGAGATAGTTTCTATTTATAAAATCACCGACCTAGCACAAAAACTAGTGTAGGCGCTTTTTATAAAATACAAGAAAAATAGTTATAGCAGTAAGGGCCGATATTATATCTGATATCGGCTCTGCTATTACCACCCCTAGCTGCTTGTTTTCAAAGAATTGAGGTAGAATATATATCAATGGCACCAACAATACAATTTTACGTAAGGCTGCAATAAACAGCGATATTTTAGCTTGCCCAAGCGACACAAACACCTGCTGACATATAATTTGCAGTCCGAATATATATACGCCTAGAAAATATATTGGTATAAGCGACGAAGTAACCTCTATCAATTTGGCATCGGTAGTAAATATCTTTACAAACAGCTCAGGAAACAGCATAAATAGAGTG
>CAMQVM010000285.1 GCA_947038135.1 uncultured Rikenellaceae bacterium | reverse complement strand
CCTAAGGCACGTAGGTGCTTTTTGCGAGCTCTTTAGAGCGCCGCTTTTTTTAAAAGCGTAAATAAAAATTGTATTACCCCAAAAAACAGCTATAAGTTCTGTTTTCGGGGTAGTTTATTAATAAAAACCATACCTAAATAGTTGAAATAAGTATATTTAAGGTTTTGAGAATCTTCCTTTGTAAATAGCCCTAGTTATAACCTCGTGCAGTAGTTTGTGTATGCTAAAACGTGGATATACAAGGGCTGGTGTTATGATGTTGCTTTGTTATAAGTCGCCAAAAGAGATATTACAGCTGCCAGACTGTAAGTTAAACTTCTCTTTAATTGTGCCACCATCTAAGGTTACTAATCCAAAAGGTGCTCTTATAAGTGACTTTATAAGGGTGTGGTCGCCATTGTAAATATTGGTGAAGTTGTAATCTACTATGTTAGATACTATCCACCTCATTTCGTCGATGTTAAACTTAGTAAATACTATCATCTCAACACTGTTAGCTTTGCACCAAAGATCGATATCTTGAATGTTTTTCGCCACTCCTTTAGTTACTATCTTGTCGTCTATAACAATTATAGCCACCCTCTTTTGAGGTGCTAAAAGTCGTTCTGTAACATCGTTTCCATCAATATCAAAGATGTTGAAGTTTGATATTGTTGGCTCATATCCTCTCTCGATAAGCTCCGTTTTTGTGTCTACATAGCTCCATTTGCTGGTGTCGTACCAAGTAGTGTCTGTAAGGGCAAATGAGTGCTCTTTTCCGCTCGCTAGGTTTTTGTATACTAATTTAGTGTCATATACATCTTCCTTTTCTCCTTCAGGAATAGACATTGCCTGTTGTATGTTCACACCTATCTTATATGGTAAAAAATCTATAAGAGGTAGGTACTCTACAGCATATATAGATGGTGCTAGCGCTATTACTCCAACAACTAAGGCAACAATGCCTTGTGTGCGTTTGCATCTGCGGCTTTTGTGAAAACGATACTTAAGAAAGTAGGGTAGTAATATAAGTGTGAAAATTATGTTTTTGAGTAGCGTTGCTCCATTTGATAGCACTACTGCATCGCCAAAACAGCCACAATCTTCTACTGGTGATGTGAAGTATATAAATATAGTTAAAACTGTGAAAAATAACATGAATATCATTGAAGCCCATGCTGTAACCCTTTTGAATACCCCTAAAATGAGCATTAAACCAAGCATCAGCTCTACTGCTGATAGTAGCACCGCAAATGTCAAAGCGCCAAAACTTAGCCACTCCATGCCAAATGATATAAAATACTCTTCAAATTTTATGGCACTTCCCATAGGGTCTACGCTCTTTACAAATCCTGAAAAGGTGAATAATGCTCCTGTAATTACTCTTGCAAAGAGTACTAGTAAATCTTTAATTGTCATCTTTATAATTGTTTGTGTGATTTATTTTCGTCCTATCCATGTTAGCTTATGCCAAATGCCCTCGAGTGGTCCATGCTTATGCGTTGACATCCACATTGAAGAGAGCTTGCATTGTATAATAACAAGCACTACGCCAACCAAAAAGCTGCTAGCTATGCCAAGGTGTTGGTACATTCCTAAGCCCCATCCATAAAATATAAATGCTCCTACAACCGACTGAACAATATAGTTTGTAAGGCTCATCTTGCCGTAAGGTGCTATCTTCATCATCAACGAACGATATTTTGTTTTGTAGAAAAGCAGTGCTATGGCAGATACCAATACACACATAAAAGCAAATTTGTATAACGAGCTTAGTATAAGTCGTAATGGTGTTAGTATCTCTTTGCTCTCAATGTAGCTAGGTAACATATTGTGCAGCCCCTCAAGCGGAAAGAAGAACAAAAGAGCTACGGCTCCTACTTTTACATATAGGTTGCAATTAGCTTCTGTTTCATTAAACAAACCTCTACGACCCACAAGTAGCCCAATCATAAATAGTGAGGCTGTCTGAAAAAAGCGTCCATTACTCCATGCCCATGCTAGGCTAGCAATCTGACCATTAGTAAGGTTGCTTTTAAGTGTTGTTATAAATGAGTCGCCTGGTAATATATCGCTAGCTATTTTGAAATATTGCGAAGAGAGTGATACTCCAATCTGATAATCGGGGTTTGCTAGGGCATATATAACCTTTCCAAACTCTACTGGTTGTAGCATGAATATGATTGCAATGATTAATATAGTCTTATCTTTTAGTGGGTTGACCAGCAGTAAAACAAAGCCAACTAAAGAGAAGAGTACGAGCACCTCGGCCATGAAAAACGAAGCGTTAAGGTTTCCCCACATAAATAATAGAAGTAGTCGCCATACATATCTCCACCTAAAAGTGTAGCCTTTAAGTTTTTGGTTTCGGTCTTGTATAAAGAAGCTAAGCCCAAAGAGCATAGCAAATATAGCATATGATTTACCTGCAAAGGTGAAAAAAAGAGTATCCCACACTGCGGTGTTAAAAAATGCTACTAGCTGATTTGGGGCTTCAGGGAATTTATAAAAGTTGAAATGCTCTATACAATGCAAGAGAAAAATTGCCACAACGGCAATTCCTCTCAACACATCTGCTAGATCAATACGACTATTTGGGTTAGGTAGTGTTGACATATTATGCTATTTAAAAAAAATTAAATGTTTTTACGGGCATTAGATTCTTGGTTCTTGATAACAAAGTAGCGAATTATGTTTGCCACACCATAAACCAATGACGATACACCAAATAGTATAATTACTGTAACATTAACAAATGTAAAAGGGTTTACCATAATAAATAGCCCTAAGAATGCTACAATTGCAGGAATAACAAAAAAGTAACCGTTGATAATTAGTCCTGCACGGCGGCTCTTGTTAATCAAATATATTTGTGTTACGCCGAGAACAAGAAGCATGATGCCAAGCAAGAACATAAATATAGAGATGAAGAATACAGAGATCGGAAGAGCACACGTCTGAACTCCAGTCACTCCGGAGAATCTCG
>CAMQVM010000284.1 GCA_947038135.1 uncultured Rikenellaceae bacterium | reverse complement strand
ACGAGATTCTCCGGAGTGACTGGAGTTCAGACGTGTGCTCTTCCGATCTTTCCGCTATTTAATAATGATGCTATTGAGAAGGTGACAATATATAAGGGAGATATTCCTGTGAAGTATGGTAATCGCCTATCGTCGATATTAGATATAGAGTTGAAAGATGGTAATATGACTGATATTAGTGTCAATGGAGGTATTGGAGTCTTATCTACCCGTATAAGTGTAGATGGTCCTATTGTCGATAATAAGTTGTCGTTTCTTGTAAGTGGTCGTCGCTCTTATTTTGACCTGTTTTTGCCTTTAGCTCCCGATGAAGCTATGAAAACTACACGTATGTACTTTTGGGACTTGAGTGGAAAGCTAACCTATGATATCAATGCTGATAATCGCCTTTCGTTATCATCGTATGCAAGCAATGATGTGATGGATATGGGTATGATGGGTATGCGTGCCACTTATGGCAATCGTCTTACCACTATGTCGTGGGAGCGCACCCATAACCAAAAATTGAAATCGGAGTTGTCGGCTAACTATATTAAATATATATGTAATATGGATATCGAGAGTGGTGAGCTAGCTCTTAACTCTAGCATTGGAATGGAAAATGTGGGGTTGAAATATGACTTTACCTATAAACCAAATGAGAACCATGAGTTATCTTTTGGTTATCAAGGTACGCTGCATATGTTTGAGCCTGGAGATTTTACTCAAACTATTGGTGGTGGCTTAATCACAGATGAGAATGGTGATCCTGTTGATATGGGTATGTCGGTATTTTTGCCTCGTATGTATGGTGTTGAAAATGCTCTTTATATTGGAAATAGGCAGAAGATAAACTCTCGTGTATCTATTCAATATGGGGTGCGTGCAAGTACTTTCTCTAATGTTGGTAGTGATAAGGTTTTCTATTTTGATCAAAATTTTGCAGTTTCAGACTCTACGAAGTTCAGTAAAGGTGAGGTTTATCATACTGACTGGTCGTTAGAGCCTCGTGCAGGTGTCGATTTTACTATAAACAAAAATAACTCCTTAAGGTTTAACTATGCTCGTACAACGCAATATGTTCAGCTAGCGCAAAATAGTGCTGCTGGTCTGCCTCAAGATCGTTGGTTTTCATCTAATCCGAATATCAAACCGCAGATGGCAAATATGTATACAATAGGTTATTTTGCTGATCTTTTTGATGATAGCTGGGAGGCTTCAGTGGAGCTCTATTATAAAGATTTATATAACGTAATCGACTTTAAAGATTATGCAAACCTTATGGTTAATGAGCAAATGTATGGCGAATTGCGTACAGGTAGTGGTAAGGCTTATGGGGCTGAGTTTCTTTTAAAACGTACTAAGGGACCGCTTACGGGTTGGATTAGCTACACCCTTGCACGTGCCACTCGTAAAATAGATGGTATTAATGAGGGGCGCACCTATCTAGCTCCTTACGACCGTACACATAATTTATCTATTGTGTTGAATTATGAGATTAATGATCGCCTTGATTTAGCTGCAACATGGGTCTATTATACTGGTACTCCCTATACTGTACCTATCGGAAAGGCTGAGGTAGAGGGGCTTATTGTGCCTATATACTCTGACAGGAATGCTTTTAGGCTGCCAAGCTATCACCGTATGGATCTATCGCTTAATATCCGCCCTAAAAAGGAGTCTAAATATCGTGGTAGGTATGATTTTAATGTGAGTATATATAATCTTTATAATCGTGCAAACCCTTGGTATGTAACATATAAAACAGAAAAAGATAACCCTAAAGTTACTTATGCTGAAATGTCATATCTTTATGGGTTTATACCATCATTAACCTTTAATTTTTATTTTTAAGATGAAACAGTTGTTAAAGTACATAGCTCCATGTGTGGTGCTTCTTTCAATATCTTGCACTAAGCGTATAGATGTTGTTCTGCCTACTTCGTTATCTCGTTTAGTTGTAGATGGCAAATTCACTATCGATACTACTCAACATACAGTAGTGTTGTCGAGGACAATGGATTATTTTGATCCTAACCCTACAGTACCATATATATCTAATGCAGTTTTGACCATTACTGAGGTTGAGACAAATACTGTATACCCACTGCAAGAAGATGAAAATATGCTAGGGCATTATCGCACCATGCCTGATGTTTTTGGTAAGCAAGGATTTAATTACAAACTTGAAATTGAGCAGGTTGATATTGATGACGATGGTGTGATGGAGTCGTATGATGCAACAGACTTCTTACCATATATTGCAGATCAAATAGACTCTATAAAGTTGGTTTATGATTACTCTATTATGGGCACTCTGTTAGGAATGCCACCCGGTAAGGATAAAGGGTGGAACACATTGTTATATATGCAAGATCAACCAACTCATGAATATTATGTGCTTGTTGGTTCACGTAATAGATTGGAATTTTGGCGCTTGAACGAGAAGGGATTTTTTGACGATGCACTGTTTGGTAAAGAGGGGTCGCAGGTCTATCTTAAAGGTGCACCTTTAGCTTTTCTTCCTGATTCTACTGATTATCACGCTTACAAAGGAGATACTATTGGTCTTAAAGTACAAAGTACATCACTAGAGTATTTTCGCTATTTGAACGATGTTGAAAGTGCTAACTCTGGTGGAAATCCTATGATGGGCAACCCTGCTAATATTCGTGGCAATGTAAGTAACGGTGCTGTCGGTTTCTTTTCTGCTTTTAGCTATCGTTATAAGGAGGATGTGGCAGAGTTGTAATCGTGTATTGCGAGCGTTGCAAAATACTGCATCATTTTCGGGGTTGCTATTCAGTTGTAAGCTAAAGTGTATTTCTTTTGTGCTGATACTCTGTTTTTCGTATCTCATTGATTTATAGGTGCTCTCTTATACTTTGGGTTGTTACCTAGTTTTTATAACTGCTTCATTAATAGGGAGATTCGCAAAACGTTAAATATACTTATGTTCAACTATTTAGGTATGGTTTTTATTAATAAAC
>CAMQVM010000283.1 GCA_947038135.1 uncultured Rikenellaceae bacterium | reverse complement strand
TTTTTATTGAAATAAGTTTGTACTGCTGATTACGAATAGTGTTGCAGTAGCCATGTTTACGGCTCAATAATTCACTAAAAGAGAATTTGCGCTCCCCTTTTTGCGAGGTTTCTAACAGGGGTTTGAAACTGAAGCTATCGTGGTATGTTGGTTGTGTTACCCCTGCTAGCTCTGCTATTGTAGCAAATATATCTGTTGAGCATATCAGTTTATTATCATGCTCTCCATTGCGTGTTACACCTGCCCCCGATGCTACCATAGGAACACGTATACCACCCTCATATAATGTGCCTTTGGAGTGTCTTGCTGAGTATGGTTCTTGAATTACAGCTCGGTCTGTGCCATTGTCGCCAATAAATATAATAACAGTATTCTTTAGCTCCCAAGGGGCAATTTCTCTTAGCAGACGACCAATTTCGTAATCTAAGCTCTCCACCATTGCCAAAAAGTAGGGTAGTGGGTTGGCTTTTATTGAATCAGGGTTTGTTGGCAGCTCTCCTTGTGTGTGCATGTATGTTGGTGGTCGGTGCAGTGGTGTGTGTGGCGATGAGTATGCTAACCAGCAAAACCATGGTTTGTCTTGTAAATGCTGCATTTCGTGGCTCTCAGATGCTTCTTGTTCACTCTGCTTGTCGATCCATTCGATTGCTAAGTCGGTTAGCTTTGTTGTTATGTAACTTGTTTGATGTTGTGTGTGCCCATTAATTGTCAGTTCCCAACTGTTGTAATCACCAACTCCACCACCCATAAATCCAGCATAGTAGTCAACTCCAAAATTAGCAGGTGAATCTACCTCTTTTGATAGATGCCATTTTCCAATTATAGAATTGGTGTAGCTAGGGTTGTTATCTCTTATATATTGCTGGATAGAAGTCTCGTCGGTAGATAGGTTGCTTCTTACATCTATTATATCTGTCCTAAATCCATATCTTCCAGTTAACATACAGGCTCTTGAGGGTGAACTTGAAGGTGCCCCCCATACATTGTTAAATATAATGCCCTTTTGTGCTAAGCTGTCGATGTTGGGGGTGTTGGTTGTTTTTGCACCGCCTTGGTTGTATATTGATAATGCCTCTGTGCCTAAATCATCGGCTATTATAAGAAGTATATTTGGCTGTTTTGTGCTCTTAGTGTTTGGATTAGTGTTTAGTTTTGTACTTGACTCTGCATTAATGGTCTTGTCAAGCGTCATGTCAAGCTTGGCATAAACTGTATGGTTGGTTAATGCGCCGATTGTTAAAATCGATTGTAATACTATCTGCTTCATAATATGTCTTATTTTATTTTATTCAAATGTAATGTATGGCTGCTGCATCAACAAAAAAAAAACTACAAACAATCAATTCTAACATACCAATAGCTAAATGTTGAAGAGTACTGTATTCTATTTGTCGATAAAAATGCCTCTTGCAATACACTTTGTTATAAAATAATAGTGCTAAAAAGTTAGTGTGAGTTGTATACTTTAAATATATCGCTATTTGTGTTTAATATTGTAATTATAACGGTCGTGATTTGTGGAAACTGTAATTTTATTTAACATATATTTGTAAAATTCAAAATATTAACCTACTTTTGTATATATCCTTACTTTATTTAACATATTAAAATAGGCACAATATTTTTTGCGAATAATAAACATTGCAGTAGTTATATAATTTTTACAGTTGTTTATCGCTCCTTACGTGTATCTTTTCGACTTTGTTAATTTCAGCGGGAACCTAATTTTATTTATTATTATTATTATTATTATGAAAAAAACAGTTAACCTTTTCGTCGCAGCAGCTCTTGCAGTAGGGTGTTCTTCATTAAACACAAAAAAAGAGTTAGTAATCGAAACACCTGTTATCGTTGGAGAGTGGCAACATATTTTTAACCCTAATGATACACGTTCAGAGATCGACACCACGTGGTACACTAACGATCATTGCTTTGCAAAGGGGCCTGAGGGGCGCTGGCATGCTTATGGTATTATTGGGCATAAACCTATTGATCCTTGGGAGGGTGAAACACGCTTTTTTCATATCTCTGCGGACAAATTTATTCAGCCTAAATGGCAAGATCACGACTATGCATTAACCGCTAAAGCTGGAGCTGAGCGTGTGCTGTGGGCACCTCATGTGTTTGAAGAGAGTGGTACATGGCATATGTTTTATAATATAGGCAATATGCAAGATCACGCTCGTACTTATGCTAGTTGGGGGCAACTCTGTAGAGCCGACTCTAAAGATATGTCTAATTGGGAGCGTCATCCACTAAATCCACAATTTAGTGATCCTGGTCACGCACGAGACTCTTATGTGTTTAAAGATAATGGGGTATATTACTACTATTATACTAAAACAGTTAATGAGGTTGATCTGCGATCGGCTGTTGCTGTGCGTACAAGTCCTGATCTTGAAAATTGGAGTGGTTCTAAAATTGTGCATACGCAACCTCTAAAATGCAACTGGGGCGGTGATTGTGAAAGTCCATTTGTGGTGAAAAGAGGAGGTGTGTTTTATATGTTTATATGTCTTGCAATGACTGACTATAATAAAACTCATGTGTATTGGTCAACAGATCCAGCCAATTTCCCTAAAGAAAATCTGGTGTGTGAACTCGATTCACATGCTGCTGAGGTTATTAAGGTGTCTGACGGTGAGTGGTACATATCTAATACAGGTTGGGATAAGAAAGGTTTGTATATCGCTCCGTTGAAGTGGGAGGTTAAAACAAAATAATATAGCCCGTTGCAATTTTGGTTACACCCACCACTTATACTATATATAGTATAAGTGGTGGGTGTTCTATATTATAGTATATATGGTACTATGAGGCCGTTGCAAAACTAGAGAAATTCCAAACTGGAGGAGACCGCCTATAAAGGCTAATTCGCAAAACCTCGGTTTTGTGAATTAGCCAGCTCCCGAAGGGAGCCACCAAGCGCCTAAGGCGCGTAGGTGCTTTTTGCGAGCTCTTTAGAGCGCCGCTTTTTTT
>CAMQVM010000282.1 GCA_947038135.1 uncultured Rikenellaceae bacterium | reverse complement strand
CCCTTCGGGAGCTGGCTGATTCACAAAACCAAGGTTTTGCGAATCAGCCTATTTAAGTAGGTGGTTGCTTCGTGCTTGGAGTATTCATGGTTTCATAGCAGCTATTTTACTAAGTTAACATTTGTAAGCTTTCTGCAATAAAGGCGTAATCATAACTTAATTTCACCTAAAATATATCAAAAATCGCATTATTATTTTGTGAAATAATAAATTATCCTTATATTTGACAAAATAATTAATAATAATTGTATAATATGAAAAAACATTTAGTTCTAACACTCTGTATTATGTTCGTGTGCATAATATCAGTATCTGCTCAATATAACCGAGTAGAGTCATTAATACCAGCACCACAAAAAATTGAGCTTAAAAAGAAATCATTAGTTCTAAATGCTAATGTAACTGAGCGGATTAACAAAAAGCTAGATCTTCCAACAGATGAAGCCTACACACTTACTATTAGCTCTAAGCAGATAGTACTTACTGCAAAAACAGAGCAGGGGCTTATTTGGGCTAGGCAGACACTTAGGCAGCTAACAGACAAAAATGGTTATGTGCCACAGGTTTATATCGAAGACTATCCTGCGTTTGATATTCGAGGTTTCATGAATGATACAGGGCGCAACTTTGTAGAGGTGGATATCTTAAAGCGTCATATTGATATTATGAGTCAGTATAAGCTTAATGTATTTCATTGGCATCTTACCGATCATCCAGCGTGGCGTGTTGAGTCTAAAGTCTACCCACAACTTAATGATGCTAAGTTTCAACGCAAAGGTAGAGACGAAGGTAAGTTTTATACCTATGACGAAATTCGTGATGTTATAGATTACGCCTCAAAGCGTGGTGTAATGGTTGTTCCTGAGATAGATATGCCAGGTCATAGTCAGTTTTTTGACGCTACATTTGGCTTCTCTATGGCATCAGATAAAGGAATGGCCATTCTCGAAAAGTGTCTTACTGAGTTCTTTGAGGAGATACCAGCCGAGTTATGTCCATATTTCCACATCGGATCGGACGAGATACACATAAGTAACCCTAAAGAGTTTATGGCGTGGGCTGAGGGCTTTGTTACAAAACATGGGCGTAAGGCAATAGCATGGGATCCAGGGCTCACCGCTTCACCTACAACGATACGTCAAGTGTGGAATACTGCATCAGCATCTAATATTGTGGCTACCGATAAAGAAGGTCCTTTTTTAGACTCATTTATGGGGTATCTTAACTACTACAATCCTATGGTGTTTTCAGATAAGATGTTTCTGCATAACCCATGTCTTACAGGAAAGGGTAGTGATAAAGCTAAAGGAGGAGTGTTGTGTCTTTGGAACGATGTTCGTGTTGATGATAACATGAATATGGAAATTCATAATGGTATGATGTCGGGGCTGCTTCCTTTTAGTGAGCGTTTTTGGCATGGTGGAAGTGTTGGTCATAAGGGCAATACAGCAGTCAACCCATCTCCTATATCACCTGAGGGTGTAGCATTATGGGAGTTTCAAAATAAGATGGTTTTTCATAGAGATTCAATAATTGATAATGCAAGAGTTCATTTTGTAGCCTCTTCAGCAATCGAGTGGGATATTACAATTCCTGCAAAAAGAGGCACTCCTCAAAATGCAATGAGAACAATTAAGGCATGGGGTGGATCTGTTGATTTAGAAGAACTTTACCTAGAAAATAATGTGAAGCTATCGCCTACAATGGATAGCTGGGCTATAACATATATACATAGTGCTAAAGAACAAACTATCACTGCATGGGTTGGGTTTGAGGCTACTGCACGTTCTAACCGTATCTCTAATGGATTAGGTTACCAAGGAGAATGGGAAAACGATGGCAGGCTTATTGTTAATGGCACAGATGTAGCACCAGCACAAAAGTGGAAGAAGCCAGCAGGATATCGTTATCAATATCACACATGGGCACAACCACCATCAGAGGTGCCTTTCGATAATGAGCAGTTTTTCTGGACTCGTAAGCCTGTAACTATATCTTTAAAGAAAGGGCGTAATATGATTGAGATGTATATTCCTAAAGTCTTTTCTGGGCAGAGATGGAGTTTCTCTTTTATTCCTGTAGAGGTTGATGGAGATAAGTTTAGAGAGGTTAAAGGTATTGGTTTTGTTCAAAACCACTAATGCTATAAACAGTTTATAATAAAGGGTGATTCACAACTTTGTTTTGTGAATCACCCTATTTATTAATTTGCGGGTTTTGCTTTTAGCTAGCCTTAAAAGATTTCATTATGCGTATAGCCACAAGACGTACATTATATGATTGGATATTAGCTATTCTATCATTTACAGCACTTATTTATATGCTTCTCCCTCTTCTGTCGTATAGAGAGTTGAGCGATACTGCTCTAATTCCTATACACTATAATATTATGGGCGATGTAGATAACTGGGGTAGTAAGGTTACTCTATTGTATCTTGCAGGCGCTGGGGTTATATTATATATTCTGCTATCTATATCTGAGCGCTTCTACAAAAAGTTCAGCTATCCTATTAGAGTTACTAGTAATAATGAAGATCAGATATATCGGCTTGGAGTGCGTTTAATACGCCATGTAAATCTATTTTCAACTCTTATTTTTGCTAATATCATTAATCATTCCTTTGCTATGATAGATAAAAAACAGTGGTTGTTTGGTATCCCCTCCACTGCTATAATAATAGGTTTAATGATTTTTATTATGGTTGTATTTCTATTCAGAATGATGATGGCTAAGTCTGACGTGTATTCTGCTTAGGTGGTTTTATTTGAGCGATACTCAAAGTTTAATGAGCTTGTGTAAGTGTGTCAATGGTTATTTTATATGTTATTACCCCTAATAATGAAGGTTTCGTTCATTATTAGGGGTAATAACTTTTTATGTAGGCTAATTTGCAAAACCTCGGTTTTGTGAATTAGCCAGCTCTCTAAGGGAGCCACCAAGCGCCTAAGGCGCGTAGGTGCTTTTTGCGAGCTCTTTAGA
>CAMQVM010000281.1 GCA_947038135.1 uncultured Rikenellaceae bacterium | reverse complement strand
AATGTAAGGTATGGTAGCTGTTCGTAACATTAAAGATGACTTCTACCATTTCGTTATAGAGAATTATAGAATGATAGGACTCAAGTCTCGTCGTATACTAACACTTGGTGACCCAGTGAAAATTAAGGTATCTCGTGTTGATTTAAGGCAAAAACAGATAGATTTCGAGATAATAAGTACTATTAATTTTGAGTCTGGCGAAGAGAAGTTATTTGCTCAAAAACAGCACCTTAAAAGCAGAGTCAAGACAAATGAGCGAGGTCGTAGACGCAAAAAGACAAATAAAGAGGTTTAATTTTTTGGAAAATTGCAAATAATAATATAATTTTGTGAATTATTGCCTATTTTTATAATAGAGCTTTAAGAATTTTATATATGATATCACAAAACACATAAATTAAGAGATGATGAGATTACCAGCAACAGTAAATGTTCTATTACTTGGCACAGGAGGACGTGAGCACGCACTAGCAGCAGCTATATCAAAGAGCCCACGAACAAAAGAGCTATATATTGCACAAGGAAATGGCGGAACAGCCACCTTGGGTACAAATGTAGATATTATGGCTTCAAACTTTACAGCTGTAAAGCAGTTTGTGGTGTCCAGAAATATTAACATTGTTGTTGTAGGACCAGAAGAGCCATTAGTTTTGGGTATCGTTGATTTCTTCCTTAACGATGATGATATAAAATTCATTCCAGTTTTAGGTCCATCACTTAATGGGGCTAAACTAGAGGGCAGCAAGCAGTTTGCAAAAGATTTTATGTATAAGTTCGATATTCCGACTGCTGCATACAAAACATTCACTGATAAAAACATTGACCAGGCACATCTATTTTTAGAGACCCTGCAAGCTCCTTATGTACTGAAAGCAAACGGACTTGCAGCAGGCAAAGGAGTAGTTATAGCTACAACTCTTGAGGAAGCTAAAAGCGAAGTGACTGAAATGCTACAAGGAAAGTTTGGAGCAGCTAGCAAGAAGGTAGTTATTGAGGCGTATCTTGATGGTATAGAGTTATCTGTTTTTGTTGCTACTGATGGTAAAGGGTATAAGGTTCTACCTTCAGCAAAAGATTATAAGCGCATAGGTGATGGCGACCAAGGGCTAAACACTGGTGGCATGGGTGCTGTTTCTCCTGTTCCTTTTGCTACTGCAGAGTTTATGCAAAAGGTTGAGCAGCGTATTATTAAGCCTACCGTTGATGGATTAGCTAAAGAGGGTATTAGATATCAAGGATTTATCTTTATAGGTTTAATGAATATAGACGGAGATCCTTTTGTTATTGAGTATAATGTAAGACTTGGCGACCCTGAAACAGAGGTTATAATTCCACGTATAGAGTCTGATATCATAGATCTATTTGAGGGTATTGTATATGGTACACTTGATAGTAAAGAGGTTGTTATATCTGAAGATTATGCTGTTACAGTTGTATGTGTTGCTGAGGGCTACCCTAATGAGTATCGCAAAGGTGACACAATATTGGGTGTAAACAATGTAACAGAGAGCACTGTTTATCAAGCAGGAACAGCTGTTGACGAACACTCTAACTTAATAACTGCTGGAGGGCGTGTACTTACAGTAACATCAAGAGGTAAAACTATCGAGCAGGCACTTGCAAAAAGCTATGCTAGCATAGATAAGATAAAATATCAAGGTATCTACTACAGAAAAGATATAGGTAAAGATTTGATTGCTTTACAAAAAAAATAAAAGAGATACGTATCGTATTTTCAGAAAGAAGCATGATTTATTATCTAAATAGGTCATGCTTTTATATATTAATTTGGTGTACATTAATCGAACAACATTAAACAGCATTATATGAAACTAGATCTTACACACCAATCATTTAGCCAAGCTTTAGTATCATCAATTACAATATTAGTAATTGTATATGGCATTGGGCCCGCTTCCCAAGGTATTGGAACAAAAACTGAACTAATGAATAATATTACAGGGTCGACGATAATGTATAGAGGTTTAAATAATTTTGCCTCATCCTACCCTATTTTTGGATATATAATAATGGTGCTGATTGCACTGTATAACGGGCTGTACATAGCAAGAATATCTATTCGCAATGTTGGATATGTTCGCAACACCCACATCTCAATGGTGCTATATATACTACTTATTAGTGCTATTCCAATCTCAGCCAACAGTCTCTCTTCATATATCACGGCTTCTTTAATAATACTCTCATTAGAGGGTCTTTTAAGCATCAAAAAACACCAAAATTGCACCAATATACTATTTTTATCATCATTCTTTGTTGGAATAGCAGGTCTTATGCTGCTTCCAGCCCTAGTGATGATAGCTCCGATTTTTGGGTGTTTGATTGTACTTAACCGATACCATATCAAGGAGATAGCAGCTATAATTGTTGGGTTAATTTTCCCTGCCTGTCTATATTCGTACTTTAACTGGATGATTAATGGAGATATCACCATATACATTAAAGAGCTAATAAACAGCATAAAAGAGGAGTTTTCGCCTTTGTCTATTGAATTTATCATGCAAATGGATATAGGAGATATCATAAGTATATCTATTCTCACTGCAGTACTAATATATATACTTGTAATATCAATAATAAGTAAAGAGAAGCTGCGGTTAAAGCTAAGAAACTCATATAAGATATTCTGGGTGTGGTTGATAGCAAATACCATTACCATTTTACTATTTACAAATATTGCTACTAAGTTAGCACCACTATTCATGATACCAGTATCAATGATCATAGCATATCTATTTAACAATGAAAAGAAAAAGCTTATAACCCATTTGGTGCTTGGGCTTGTGGCGGTATTGGCACTAATCAATATTGTGATATAACGCACTATCTTAACGCTTAAGTAGAGCTAATAGCTAGTTATTTACACTGTTTTAACCATCCTATCAAAAGGTAACACCGTTTATATAGGCTGATTCGTAAAACCAAGGTTTTGTGAATCAGCCAGCTCCCGAAGGGAGCCAC
>CAMQVM010000280.1 GCA_947038135.1 uncultured Rikenellaceae bacterium | reverse complement strand
TCAGTGTTTTATAGCCTATTAATGGTGAATTATTGTATTATGCGAATCTCCCTATTTAGGGAGGTTTTAATTTAAAAGTTTTTGATTATATTTATCATCAAGCTTCTTTGATAACTAAGCATAAAGCTCTAAACATAGAGTTATAAGATAGAGTTATAAATATAAAGTTCTATATCACCTCGATACTCTCAGTTAATAACCACCCCTCATTACCACTTACAACAACTATTTTTGACCAATCACCAACAGAGTCTAAAACTTCAACAAGCGCCCCTTCATTAATGATAAAAATATCTTTGCCATTAGTGTCAGGCGAGCTCTTCACAGCAGTTGAACCTACTAAGATAACAGCTGCATCTGAGTCAATAACAGACCATTTTTGATGCACTGCAAAGCTAGTCGTGAATATGAAAAGCAGAAGTGACAAAGTGGCAAGAGTGAACGATATTTTACGCATAAGTACTGTTGTAGATAACAAGTAGGCAAGAATAAAAATAAAGATTAGCACGAAACTAACTATGCTAACTCCACTCCACTGGTTAGAGCTATAATATGAACGCATAGTCTTAAACCAAGTATACATGATAAACTCTGGCAGAGGCTCAATTATGTTTTTTGTCTGCAAAGATGCAATCTCTAAATTGTGCTTAACATCACCGTCTTGAGGATCTAACCTCTCAGCCCTCTTGTAATTCACTATCGCCTTACCTAGATTACCATCACGATAATAGGCATTTGCAAGGTTAAAGTAGAGCTTCTCTCCATCAAACCCCGCTGCTGAAACATCGTTGTATAGCTTAATAGCACCGTTAAAATCATTCTTCTGATACGCCTCATTTGCACGTACCCACAAGTCAGATGCTGTATTAATATCACCTGCATTTGCACTAGTTGTACCACATAAAAGTAGTGATACAAAAAGTAATATGTTAAATATTCTGTTATTCATAATATGCTTTTAAACGATTTACAATTTTGATTCAAACCTACTAATCAACCCTAGGGTTTGATTATAAACATCATCCATTTTTACCGATGAACTAGGCGCATACTGGGCAAACTCACAGTTAGAAAAAGTGCTCAACAGCTGCTCTATATCTCCCGATTCTATATTTTTAAGCTGTAATTGCTCCTTAATATGTTCTTTAGAGAGCTTTGCAACTTGAATATTAAGCTTATCACTGATATAACCACTAAGTGCACGCAGCATTTCTCTATAAAACTCACTCTCTCTCTTATCAACCATATGCCTCTTTGCTAACTTCAACCTAGCAAGAGCAATTTTATTAGCCTTTTTATTCTTCACCTTAACTGTATCACGCAACTCTTTGATACGCTTATTTAGGTAGAAAAGTGTCGCAATAAAAAGAAGTATGGTAACGAAAATAGTTATAAGGTATGTTAAAGAACCCATAAAAAAGTCTCCTTTAGCAAATAGATCACTAGCTCCAATTTTTATGAAACGAATATCTTTGCCTATAACCTGCAACTGCTCTTTATTTATTCCACTGATAATGGTAGTTCCTGCATCTCCACTTGAAACATCTTTAGACACCGCAATATTAAGAGGTTCAGACTTTAGGGTTATATACTTTTTTTTCGAAGCGCTAAAAAAGGTAAACTTTACTGGCTCAAGAGAGAAATCACCCTCAGAACGAGCAATAAACGGGTAGTCAAAGATCTTTGAACCACTAACATTACCTGCCACAACCTTAAAGTTATCTTTAGTTTTTGTAGCATATAACTCAAATGCTCCTGGAAGCTTTAAAGTAGGAGCTGATATAATTGGTAAATTTCCATTACCTGCTATAACAAGATTAACCATTCCTGAGGCGTTTGCTGCAATTATATCTTCGCTAAACTTAGCATTCATAGTAAACTCTCCTACCGCACCATTAAATGAAGCAGGCGCACCAGCAGGAAGCTCTTTTACATTGATTGACACAGCCGCCGATTTAAGATTCTTCTCAATGTTTACATATGATGCAGTACCGCTAAAGAAACTATCGAAAAGAGAGTGACCACCACCTGCATTTTCACGTAGCTCTACCACATTAACACCCATCTCCATTGGATCAATCTTTAGCTTACCGCTTTTTTGAGGAAACAGAAGAAACTCCTTTATAACAGCTGCATCATAGATTGTTCCTTTGTAAGTCTCTCTACGAAACTCTGGCTGGACCATTGGCACTTCTTGATTCCAAAACCCATTAAACCCAGCAGGCTTGAAGCTAGTAATGCTCGACACTTGTGCTCTAGTATATAGCTTTAGTGTTACCCTTATAGCTTCACCTTTATATACAGAAGAGTGACTTACCTCAGTACGAAGCAATATATCACCATTTTTCACCTTATTTGTCTTTGGTATAGGATTACTTTGCCTTCGATCATTACCAGACTGCGATTGCGAACCAGAAGAGCCAGATGATCTGGAAGAGTTAGATGAGCTAGCATTATTGGAGCTTTCATCACCATTAGTAGACATCACTTCAATAGCTGTTACTCTTGTAACACACCCCGACCCATCAATTATGGCAGTAGCTGAACCGATTTGAGTATTCCCCTCTTTTTGAGCCACAAGAACATAGGTAAAGGTAACCTTTGTAGTCTTACTAAGCTTACCATTAATATACCTTATATCTGTACCGCTTGATTTAGATGGTCCAGCAATCACATCAAACCCAGCAAAATCGGGAGCTTGGAAATTTTCCATTCGCCCATTTGCTGAAAACTCAACTCTGAAAGGCTCACCCATAGCAACAATAGCTGGAACTTTCACATTAAATGTTGTTTCGGACAGAGCATATAGCGGTAACAAGACCACTAGAAACACTGGTAATAAATATTTCAAAAATTTCATATATAAATTATAATAATTAAACTCTATTTTTAATTAATAACACTCAGTTTACCTCTGTCGACATATCATATTTACTGCACCTCAATAGACAAAGGCTCTGTAATGATAGTTTTATATCTATTTTCA
>CAMQVM010000279.1 GCA_947038135.1 uncultured Rikenellaceae bacterium | reverse complement strand
GATAGATTGATTTTCACCCAGGTTCCAACCTCTGCTTTCAAAACGTCCAGCGATAGTTGCAAAATCATCTGCGTTGATGCCATGCTCGCTAAGTCGAGTTTTCATACCCATCTTTTCGTAGAAAGAGCGTGTTGCAGCAATTGTAGCATCTATACGCTCTTGCTCGCCACCAGAGGTGATATCCCAAACTCTCTCTCCATATTGAAGTATCTTCTCCTTTTTCTCTTCACGCATAACATTTATAAGCGATGGTCCTACAATTGCAAGTGTCACACCATGGTCTAATCCATAAAATGCTGTAAGCTCATGACCAATCATGTGGGTAGCCCAATCTTCAGGCACTCCCATTGCAATGAATCCGTTAAGCCCCATTGTAGCACTAAACATAAAGTTAGACATCAAATCGTATGAAGTAGGGTTTTCAAGTAGCTTGGCACCAATATCTTTCAGTGTAAGAAGTATACCCTCAGCAAAACGATCTTGAACCATTCCATTTGCTGGATAAGTAAGATACTGCTCTAGTGTATGCACAAAAGTGTCTACTACGCCATTTGCAACTTGTCTTTTAGGTAGCGAAAAGCAAGCTTGTGGGTCTAAGACAGAGAATTGAGGGTAATTTAAAGGGTGCATAAAAGCAAACTTCTCTCCGCTCTCTTTCTTTGAAATCACTGCGCCACAGTTCATCTCAGAGCCTGTTGCTGGTAGTGTTAGTACACTAGCTAGTTTTACTGGTGTTATCTCTTTTAGAATAGATTGATCTACCATAAACTCCCACGGGTCAGACTCATAGTTTATTGCTGTAGCGATAAATTTTGTTCCGTCTATTGTTGATCCACCACCTACTGCAAGTAGTAGCCCAATATTCTCTTTTTTACCTATCTCTACTGCTTTCATCAAAGTAGAGTATTGTGGGTTAGCCTCAATTCCACCAAACTCAATTACAGTGTAGCCTTTTAGAGCTTCTATTACTTGGTCGTAGATGCCATTGCTTTTAATACTGCCACCACCATAGGTTAACATCACCTTAGTATCTTTTGTGATCTCTTCTGTGATTTTTGCTATCTGCCCTTTTCCAAAGATTAGCTTTGTAGGGTTTTTAAATGTGAAATTATTCATTTTAATTCTTTTTAATGGTTACTATGCAAAGGTAGCATTAATAATATTATAAAAAAATATTGTTCAATGTTATTATTTAGTGTAAACAAATATATTGCCAATGAATCTGCTTAATTGTTGCTAGAGCTATCTGCCTTTATAGGGGTGAATTTATCCAGTGCTTCGTGAATATCTGAAAAAATATTCTCTCGACCTATTTTCTCTGCAAATCCGCACTTTTCAAGAGAGTGAAGAACATTTTCATTGACTCCTGAAAGCACAAAACTACTCTTCGATTTAATGCTTTTTTTATGTAATATTTCAAGGTTATGTATTCCTGTTGAGTCTATAAATGGTACATTTCTCATGCGAATAACTATACCTTTTGTTTTTGTGCCTATGTTTTTATTTACAGCGTCAAATTTATTTGCAACACCAAAAAAGAAAGGTCCTTCAATCTCATAAATCTCAACATTGCTCGGTACGCTCAAGCTCTCATCGCTATTACTATCTTTTGGGCTCTCTTCAGTTAGCTCATCAGTACCTGATTCAGTAGCTCGCCTAATAAAACTTACCTCTGAAGCACGCTTAATAAAACTTGCTACCGCTAGTAGCAACCCAACCTCAATAGCGATTGTTAGGTCAAAGATAACTGTAAGTGCAAAGGTTACAATAAAAACAGCAACATCTGATTTAGGCATCTTCATAAGTGATAGGCAGGTGCGCCAGTCGCTCATATTATATGATATAAGCACTAAAATACCAGCTAGGCACGCCATAGGTATATGTTTTGATAAATCACCAAGAAATAGCAAAATGAATAGCAGCACAATGGCATGAACGATACCAGCAATAGGTGTTCTGCCACCATTGTTAATATTTGTTAAGGTTCGGGCGATAGCACCAGTGATGGGTATTCCTCCAAATAAGGGAGCCACCATATTTGCAACACCTTGACCAATGAGCTCGGTGTTTGGGTTATGGCTATCACTTTTTATACCGTCAGCAACGGTAGATGATAGCAGTGTTACAATTGATCCAAATATAGCAATAGTAAATCCTGCCGAAAAAAGGGACCCTACCTTCTCAACGGTGAATCCTAAATCGTGCACCTGTGGTAAAGAGCTATCTATAATGAATTTATCACCAATAGTTTGCACTAAGCTAAGATCAAAATTGTATCGTAATATATAATTCACCACCGATATAACTATTATAGTTGCTAGGTACGATGGAATTTTGGGAGATATTTTAATGAAAACTTTAATTAGTAGAATAGTGATCACCGATATAGCAACAGCGTAGTAGTTGATGCTATGTAGTGAGTTGAAATATAGGCTCCATTTAGGTATGAAATTAGTGGGTAGAACGGCTATATCCATCCCCATAAAGTCTTTAATCTGCGACGTGAATATAGTTACAGCGATACCACTAGTAAAACCCACGACAATAGGGTAGGGAATGAATTTTATTATAGACCCAACCTTCATAATGCCCATAAATAGTGAAAATACTCCTGATATAAAGGTAGCAATAAAAAGTCCCTCGAGTCCATGGCTGGCAACTATTCCAGACACTATAACTATTAATGCCCCTGTTGGTCCGCTGATCTGATATTTGCTTCCTCCTAATATCGAACAAAAGACACCTGCTACAATACACGATATTATGCCTTTTTCAGGAGTCACCCCTGAGGCTATACCAAAAGCAATTCCTAGAGGAAGAGCTACTACTCCAACTATCAATCCAGAGAGTAAGTCTTTAAAAAACATCTCTTTATTGTAGCTTTTTAACTGTTGTTGAAGTATTGGTCTATACCATATGTTTTTTAATATTCTTTTCATTATATAGGGAGATTCGCAAAACGTTAAATATACTTATGTTCAACTATTTAGGTA
>CAMQVM010000278.1 GCA_947038135.1 uncultured Rikenellaceae bacterium | reverse complement strand
AAGTTGCGCCTACATTACCTGCGCCTACTACTGTAACTTTGTTTACCATAATATTATAAATATAAGTTGTTAATTACTTGTTATACATACTCTATATCGTATAAATATAGAGCCGATTATTTTTTTGACACTCAATAATTATTGAGCAATCTTTGTGTACTCTTCAGCCGTCATTAGGCTATCAAGCTCAGCGATATCAGATATCTTGATTTTGATAATCCACCCGTCACCATAAGGATCTTTGTTTACTGTGTCAGGAGCATCTGCTAGAGCTTCGTTAACCTCTAGTATTTCACCACCCACTGGAAGCATTGCATCAGATACTGTTTTTACAGCCTCTATTGAGCCAAAAACTTCATCTTGAGCCATTGTTTCACCAACAGTATCAACATCAATAAAGACGATATCGCCCAATTGGCTCTGTGCAAAATCAGTGATACCAATAAATGCTACATCACCTTCTACTCTAACCCATTCGTGATCTTTAGAGTACTTTAAATTAGCTGGAATATTCATAATATATATTTTAAATTTAATAAATAATTATATTTCTATATAGTTGCTACTTGTTATCAGTTAGCAAATTTAAACAAAATTATAATAACAAACAACTATCCGATAAGAAAAATTGTTGGAACCTTTTTTATATTAGGTTCTGCACCACTTTTCCACTGCGAAACAGTCTTAGTTTTTATGAATTGATTTGCTGCTGTTATATTAGATGCCACACATAAACGAGTTGCCCCAGAGAGTGTTTTTACAAGATCATTATATAGCTTGTCTGCCCTATAAGGAGCTTCAATAAATATTTGTGTTTGATTTTTTTCTCGAGCGAAACGCTCCAACTCTTTTATCTTGGTAACTTTTTCATTTTGCTTTATAGGCAGGTAGCCATGAAAACAAAAAGATTGACCATTCATGCCCGATGCCATAAGCGATAAAAGAATAGACGACGGACCAACTAGTGGTATAACATCAATGTTATGTTTGTGTGCTATTGCTACAATTTCAGCACCTGGATCTGCTACCCCTGGAACTCCCGCCTCAGACATAACACCACACGACTCTCCCCTAAGTAGCGGAGCAATCATTGCCTCAACGTCAATAGCAGCTGTATGTTCGTTAAGCTCCACAAAGGTTAACTCATCGATAACTTTAGAGAGCTTTAAAGAGCTGATAAAACGCCTTGCAGTACGTAAGTTTTCAACCACAAAATACTCTAACTCATTTACAATTTGTATATTTGCTGCTGGCATACACTCAATAGCAGAGATATCCTCTGCTATGGGTGTAGGTATTAGATAAAGCTTTCCTTTTTTCATGCTTTGTGTTGTAGATCTTTAATAGTGATATAAGTTGTATACACACAGTGTTGATTACTCTGTTTCGTCTGTTTCAGGGGCAATAACCTCGATATTAAACACTAATGGTGTGTTTGCTTGTATCCACGTAGCACCAGTATTACCTTGACTTGCATAACCTAAATTAGATGTAAATACAACCTCTGCCTTTTCACCTAGCTTCATCAACTTTATAGCTTGAGTGAAACCAGCTACAAATTCAGAGTCGTTATAGATAAAATCCATCGGTTTGTACTCTTTTTCGCTATTATATATATGATTCTCTTTAGCGATTTCTATTACATTTGTATCAAAAACAAAACCATCGATAAAACGACCTGTATAGTTGATAGTCACTGTACTGTCTAGCTTAACAGTATCGGCTTCAGGAAGCTCTACAAGCTTTTTGATATACATAAGAGAGAAATCTTTTACTGAATCTTGTTCAGTAAGCTGTAATTTATCTTGTGCATATTTCAAAACCTCGGCTCTTTCATACGTGTTCATATTAGCTATGAAATTATTATATTTCATGTTTATTGTAGCAGGTGTATTTTCTTGTAACAGACGATTACCTGAATAGCCACTAGGACTTTCACCAGATCCAGCAGCTATTAAACCACTATACATATATTTTGATGTACCAACCATCTCTACTGAATCACCTGGATTCATACGTGGTATAGCATAAGTCAAAGCTGCATTTGCAGAGTATGTCATCGAATAAATACTAGTTTGCTCAGGAGTATAATGTGTTGTGTAATTAAAAAAACCTAATTGGTTTGCAATCTCAGGGTACATATTATAGCAGTAGTTATTATCTAAAGTCTTACATAGATAGGTGTACTGCACCCAGTTTGTTCCCTCGTAAGCTATCTCTGTCGAAGTAGGTGACAACTTATGCAGCTTCATATAGAGCCCTTCGGCTACTTGCTCCATATCTGGTCGGTTTTTTGCAACCCAATCGTTTACTGTTCTTAACTCGATGTCTGATATTGTGTACTCCTCCTCTTGGGCACATGAAGCCATTGATATTGCAAAAACAGCTGATAATGCAACCTTAAATAATCTCTTTGTCATAAATTATACTATATTAAGTCTTTATATTAATTAACGTTATTTTTTGTCTATTTTGTATATCTCTACATACATTTGTATTGTAGAGTGTTGCGGTAATACACCTTGTAGCATAGATCCATAAGCGAACTCACTTGGGATATATAGCTCAAAAAGCTCTTTCTCTACAGAGTTTTTAAGCCCTCTGCTTAACCCATCAATGATTTTAGACTCACCATATATGATTTTCAATGGAGCTAACTCACTAGCATCTTTCTGCATTCCTGCCTCTAATGCTAAGCTCTCTACATTAGTGTTGTATAGCAGTGATGGTTTATCAGTAAAGAGAAGCTGTGCATAGTATATATACACTGTATCTCCTAGCTCTAAAACGGTTGGAACCTTGCTTTGAACCTTCATTAAAGTTTTTGAAACTTCGGGATCGGGATCAGGATCGGGATCAGGCTCAGGGTCTGGCTCTGGAATCTCAGATTTATACACACCATCAATAATGATATATTCACTCCCTCGACTCTCCAAATACGCTTCTATACGCTTGTTTTGCTCATAAGTAGTATCTTCTTCTTCAATTTTTTC
>CAMQVM010000277.1 GCA_947038135.1 uncultured Rikenellaceae bacterium | reverse complement strand
TAAAAAATAAAAAATAATCACACAACTTTTTATAACAGTTATATGTCATATTACACATAATCTCTAATTTTCATTATATTTTAACAACATTTTCACTATTAATTAGTCATGAAGCACTCTAAGAAGCTGAAAACATTTGAATATACCTGTAAAATAGTCTTCATTACTATATGCTAAGATTCCACTAAAAAAAATCTCTAAACCACAAGTAAGGTTCAGAGATTTTGATTATTATAACAACTAATATACTACATTGCTTGCAACCGATCAACAGCTACTCTTTCCACCCCCAAGGAGCAGATGGCACCTCAACTTCTTTTGTCAAATCAAAAGTTACAGTAAACACTCGTGGCGAGCCAGTAAGCTGAAGATTGTAGGTATAAGATTTTTCATCTATTGTAATCCACCATACGTTAAAAGTTGCATATCCAATAAGATCACAAGTATATTGATCTGAAGGGAATATCTGCATATTAGCTGTTCCTTTATTTGGACTCCAGCCTCCATACATAGTTACCTTATCTTCACCCCCATCTTTATGCCTATGGTCATGCTTTAAAAGTATATGATCATCTTTAAGAGTCAGTACCCATGTTCGAGACTTGTCGTCACCAACAAAAAATGGTATACGTATACGGTTCTCTTCACACGAACGAATATGCATCACCAAACGCTTATCGCTGAATCCATCACCATCTCTTGCACCCGACGTAACAGTACCCTCGTATGCTTTGCCAGCGTGCTTAGCTAGATTATCAAAAAATTCACGTGGAGCACTACCCTCTTGTGAAAAACCTATCAAGGGCGCAACAAAAGCTAAAACAAATAAAATTATCTTTTTCATTTTTCAAAATTTGATTATACTAAAGCAAACTACTTAGATTTGATAATAGCTCCTAGAGAATATTTCACTCTCCAGCGTGCATTTTCACCAAGATAAGTATACTCTATACCATCTTGCTCATCATAATCGAAACGTATTTGATTACCTTTTTTATCAATCATAATCTCAAAATTGATAGCTGTAACCTCCACTAAAAGTGTTTGCTCTACCTCGGCATCACTTGTAGTCAACGATATATATTTATATTCGATTGGCGAAAATGGGTATACACCACCATTATAAATCAAGATACTCTCAGGATCATCATCTATAAGATCAGGATCATACGCTACATCATCGCCCTCATGGTCAAGATATGTTTTATAGTTATCAAATTTTATCTCTCTGCACTCTTCGGTTTTAGTGCCGTCAAGCAGCAACATAAAGTTATTTTGCTTCACAACCAACTCAAGTGTGTTGTGCAATGTAGGTTCTACTTTCATATTATATAATTTATTATTAATTATTTTTGCCTGCACTAAATAAGGTTAAGCAAAAAACAAACTACTGTTTAGTTAGCTCATTACGATACTCTGAAAAAAGCTTCGACTTAGATATAAACCCTTGATATCGCCCCTCTGCATTAACAACAGGAAGATTCCACGCTCCACTTTTATCAAATTTATCAAGAATAGATGATATAGGCTCAGACGATGTAATAACAGCTGGCGGAACAGTCATATAGTGATACACCTTATTTGTGTTATAGAGAGAGTGGTCAAACATATCTATACGTATATCATCAAGAGTAACATACCCCTCAATTTCACGTGCAGCAGTCAACACAGGAAATATATTTCGCTTACTAACACTCACCACCTCGACAAGCTTACCTAGCGGCATTCGGCTATTCACCTCGGCAAAGTCAGACTCTATAAGCTTATTGATATTCATAAATAGAAGCGACCTATCTGTTGTAAGAGATGCAATATCTCCTTTAAGCACCAACTCACGTGTATATATCGAGTATGGCAAAAAGTAGTAACATATAGCAAACGACACAGCCGACACAAGCATTAATGGCATAAACAGACGATACCCTCCAGTTATTTCAGCAATAAGAAAAACAGCAGTTAAAGGTGAGTTCATAGCTCCCGACATCACCCCAGTCATACCCACAAGAGTAAAAGACAAAACAGGCAAATTTAACCCAAATAGCTGATTTAGTAGCGTAGCAGTAAAATAACCCGTAAACGCCCCAAGAAATAGCGATGGAGCAAACGCACCTCCAACACCTCCAGCAGCATTTGTAAGTGCCATAGCTATCGACTTAAACAACATAATAGCACCCAAAAGCAGAAGCACTATCCATATATTATCTCGATAGTTAAACAGCAGTGTTTGACTAAATATAGCATCCATATTACCCTCTAGAAGCGCCGTTATAGAGTCGCTACCCTGCCCATATAATGGAGGCAAGAGCATTGTTAAAATACCAATAGACACACCACCAATAAGCCACTTTTTGTATTGAGATTTTATCCCTTTAAACAGCCCCTCAATTTTTGAAGATGTAGCAATTAGATAGTAAGAGCTAAAGCCACACATCACAGCTAATATAACATAATATGGAAGGTGCGACACCTTAATAGACTCAGAGGTAAACGTTACAGCAAAAAGAGGATCAAAACCATGCAATAGATAGGTAACTGACGCCGCTGTTACTGCTGCAATAAGTATAGGTATAGTAGATACAATAGATAAATTAAGCATCAACACCTCTAACACAAATATCACTCCAGCAATAGGAGCCTTAAAGATAGCTGCTAAAGCTCCAGCTGCTCCACACCCTAAAAGGATAGTTGTGTTTCGGTAGTTCATTCTAAACAGACGACCTATATTTGAGCCTACTGCCGCCCCCGTCATCACAATAGGAGCCTCAGGTCCTACCGAGCCACCAAAGCCGATAGTTATAGCACCTGCCACAACCGACGAGTAGGTGTTATGAAACTTAATATACGAACGACCGTGAGTTATGGCGTAAAGTATGCGTGTAACTCCATGGCTGATATTGTCTTTAATGACCTTTTTAACAAATATGGTAACCAGCACAATACCTACAATAGGCATAACTAGATAGAGGTAGTTGATAGAGTCGTCGCCAGTAACACTTGAAACCA
>CAMQVM010000276.1 GCA_947038135.1 uncultured Rikenellaceae bacterium | reverse complement strand
GCACCAGCTGTAATTGCACCTGATGCTCCACACGCCGCAAGTAGCAGTGCTGTTTTGCGGCGTATTATATCGAAGTATGATTCAGATGTTATGTCTAGCTTTAGTGCGTGCTGAGTCTGTATAAGCTCCCCTATACTCATCTCCTCGACTACAGTAGACACCATGTCAAGAGACCTATATAGCTTGTGCTTAACAGCAATTTTTAACCCCTTAGCCAATATATAATCACCAAGAAGTATAGATACTTTGCTACGCTGCATAGCAAGTAGTGAGCGCTTGTCACGTCGCATATAAGCTTCATCTATCACATCATCATGAATAAGTGAGGCGGTGTGAACAAGCTCAATAAAAACAGCTGCATAGTGGCTGCTGTCTGTTATGTTAGAGTTTATAGCGGCGCTAAGAAGCAAAAATAGTGGTCGCATTTGCTTACCTTGCATAGAGAGCACATAACCACTCATCTTCTCCACAAGCTCATTATCACTCTTTAGTGAGGCGTTAAATATATCATGAAACTGATTTAACTCCTCCTTAACAGGTGCTTGAATATTACTTAGTTGTTTCATCTAATGTATAATATCTTTATACCAATCGGTGTTTTTATATTTAGGGGTAACTCTTGTATACCAATCAAAAGGAATATAGATCGAGATACCTGAAAAATCAACTATTGGAATATTTAAAAATTCAGAAGTGGCAAATTTATATTTTACAACCTTGTTTATGTGTGTACTGATATCTGCTGCTGCCTCTTCGCCTGCTACCATTCTTGTGTACGCCACCAAATCAAATATTACATGATTGTTGTTGAACCTGTCATAGGTCTGAATGTTGCGATCAGTGCAGTTTTTTGTCTTGTTGGGTATCGTAGCCATCAGCTTTTTGTACTCTTGAGCAAATGCGTCTACCTCACCTAAGTCTATTAATGATACAGTAGACTCATTATATTTTTCGGTGAAGTCGGTAGCAATACCTGTAAGTCTTTTTTCATAGCTATTGCTCTTGTTAAAAAGATGGTTCATCATAGTGTTATAATTCAATCCAGCCCCAAGAATCTCCGTAGGAGCGCCTAACATCCAATTTGCTTTATTGCGAAAATCATAGGCTAGCTCAATAGAACTCATGTAGCAAGCATCGAAAATAATATACTCAAACTCATCATCTTTCATGCTTTGTGCTATCTCATAAGAGTCTATATATCTACCTCCATCGTCTCCAAAAGCTCTAGTTACGGGCTCTTGAAAAGGTTGACGTATAAGGTTGTAAAGCGGGTGGTTTTGAATATTATTAGCTTCACTTACTACGCTGCTGCTAAATTGTTGTGGTGAGTGTAACGAGCGAGCAGAGCCCATGAAACCTTTAGGAAGCCATCCGCTACCGTGACCAGATAGCAGCATACCATAGCTATTTGCTGGAAACAATCGTTTAAAGTCGGCTATAACGGTGCTCATAACCTCGGGGGTAGCAGCGTTGTGTTTATCATAAGTTATCACAACCTCTGCCTTGGTGTTATTGCTGATTTTAAGAAGCCTTGCTTCAGAGTGAGTTTTGTAGTAGATAGCGACGTTGCTGCCATTATACAACTCATCTGAGTAGTTTTTAATAACTTCATTGACATTGCCTGATAGAAAGCTACTTAAGTTGTTGTTAGCCACTACATATAGTAATATGCTATGCTCAATAGGCTTAGGGCATACACATGGTGCTTCTTTAGATTTACATGATGTAAATATAAAGCTAGTTAGCACCATAGATACCAAAATATATTTTATAAATTTAAAATTCATATCTTCTCTTTTATCTGTTCATTTTTTCTAGTAGTTGGCTATTGTCAGCAGTGTTTGCCATCTCTTTGCGGATAAACTCCATAGATTCAATAGCTGTCATATCTGCAAGATGGCGACGTATAATCCATATCTTCTTAAGTGCATCCTTCTCTAACAGTAGGTCGTCTCTACGTGTGCTTGACGCTACTAGGTCAACAGCTGGGTAGATACGCTTGTTAGATAGTTTTCTGTCGAGTTGAAGCTCCATATTACCAGTACCCTTAAACTCTTCAAAAATAACCTCGTCCATCTTAGAGCCTGTATCAATAAGTGCTGTTGCTATGATTGTAAGTGAACCCTTCTCTTCGGTGTTACGTGCTGCTCCAAAAAACCTTTTAGGCTTATGTAGTGCATTTGCATCAACACCACCTGATAGAACCTTTCCTGAAGCTGGCTGTACGGTGTTGTAAGCTCTAGCAAGACGAGTGATAGAGTCAAGTAGTATAACTACATCATGACCACACTCAACTAAACGTTTAGACTTTTCAAGAATCATCTCTGCCACCTTTACATGGCGTGTTGCTTGCTCATCAAAGGTAGATGCCACAACCTCAGCTTTAACACTGCGTTGCATATCTGTAACCTCCTCTGGGCGCTCATCAATAAGAAGTACTATCATATATACCTCTGGGTGATGTTCAGCAATAGAGTTTGCTATCTCTTTCAGAAGAACCGTCTTACCCGTTTTTGGAGGTGCTACAATTAGAGCTCTTTGCCCCTTACCAATAGGTGCAAACATATCTACTATACGGCTAGATAGATTATTTTTAGACGTTTTACCTGAAAGGTTAAATTTAACATTAGGAAACAGAGGTGTAAGGTACTCAAACATAACCCTATCTCTTAGCTCCTCTGGCTTCAATCCATTTATAAGTGATACATTTACTAGAGGGAAATATTTCTCACCATCTTTAGGAGGACGAATCTCTCCATATACAGTATCACCTTGCTTTAATCCGTAGCTTCGTATCTGTGAAGGTGACACATATACATCATCTGGAGAGTTGAGGTAGTTGTAGTCTGACGAGCGTAAAAAGCCATAACCATCACTAAGCACCTCTAACACCCCTACACTTTTCACAACTCCAAAATACTCATCACGTGCAACACTTTTTACTGGCGCACTAGCAGCTTTAGTATCGTCACTACTTGTAGTAGTAGCTTTCGGTTTGCTGATTTTAACATCGTT
>CAMQVM010000275.1 GCA_947038135.1 uncultured Rikenellaceae bacterium | reverse complement strand
AAGAGTCTGCTGAGAAGGCTAAGATTGAGCTTTCAAACTCTACATCTACTGAGATCAACCTACCATATATCATGCCTATTGATGGCATTCCTCAACACCTTGTACGCACACTTACTCGTGCTAAGTTTGAGCAGCTTGCAGATAAGCTTATCAACAACACTATTGAGCCTTGTCGTCAAGCGTTGAAAGATGCAAATATGTCACCTAGCGATATAGATGAGGTTATTTTAGTTGGTGGATCTACTCGTATTCCTGCTATTCAGAAAATTGTTGAAGAGTTCTTTGGCAAAGCTCCATCTAAAGGTGTAAACCCTGATGAGGTAGTAGCTTTAGGTGCTGCAATTCAAGGTGGTGTTCTTACAGGTGAGGTTAAAGATGTGCTTCTACTTGATGTAACTCCTCTGTCATTAGGTATCGAAACTTATGGTAACGTATCTACAAAGCTGATTGAGTCTAACACTACAATTCCTACTCGTAAGAGCCAAGTGTTTACAACAGCAGCAGACAACCAGCCATCGGTAGAGATTCATGTTCTTCAAGGTGAGCGTCCAATGGCACGTGATAACAAAACTATTGGTAGATTCCATTTAGATGGTATTGTGTCGGCACAAAGAGGTGTTCCACAAATTGAGGTGACTTTTGATATTGATGCTAATGGTATCTTAAATGTATCGGCTACTGATAAAGGTACAGGTAAAGAGCAGAAGATTCGTATTGAGGCATCTTCAGGTCTTACTGATGAGGAGATCAACCGTATGCGTGATGAGGCTAAAGTAAATGAGGCTTCTGATAAGTTAGAGCGTGAGAAGGTTGATAAGCTTAACGGCGCAGACTCTCTTATATTCTCTACTGAGAAGCAGCTAACCGAGTATGCAGACAAAGTTCCTGCTGACAAAAAAGCACCTATCGAAACTGCTTTAGCAGGTCTTAAAGAGGCTCATAAAGCAGCCGATTTAGAGGGAGTAGACAAGTATACTGCTGAGCTTCAAACAGCATGGCAAGCAGCATCTGCAGAGATGTATAAAGACGGAGGAGCACCTGAGCAAGGAGCCGATCAAGGAGCTGGAGGTGCTGGTGCTGGCGCAGGTCAAGCATCTTCAAATGATAACGCAGACAATGTAACAGATGTTGAGTTTGAGGAGGTGAAGTAATTCACTGTTTAGGGTGTAGCCCTATCTAACAACTCATATCTACACTACTTGTGTAAGATATATAGAACAAAAGCTCCCCTATCATTAGTTTGATAGGGGAGCTTTGCTTTTAATAAGAGTGTTTCAGCATGATAAACTGTTGCGATATTTTCGTGACTGTTGCAAAATTAGGAAAAACTAAGCTCGAACCTTTACAAAACTAAAGTAAGCATCTTATTGATTACATATTGTGTTTTTACACAAAATACGTATTATGGTACCATAACTAATAGGTATATTATTATAGTTTTTACTTGGCAAAACCAATTTTCTTTGTATTATTATATCTGAATGCCAATAAGTTAGCAGATGTTTTACGTGTACAAATCAAAGCCTTAAACGAACTATTAAGACTTCGGGTGAGTCTGTATAATTTTTAACATATAAGTGTCACAATTATACAATAAGCGAAAATATATACATTGCAAAAACACCTATAGCTCAAATAATAAAAGTGCAAGATTACAATGACTCAATTGAATAGTTAAATCATACCTCAAAGTTACGTCTTAATCTACATATACCCTACATACTAGCAGATGACCAATAACATATAATAGATTGATAATACCGTGCGATAGACTAATTACTACCACAAATAATATATACTTGCTATAAATATATTGCTGAGCTGGATATAAAGGAACTGAATGATTTCTTGGAAGAAATCGCTTCGTATGCTAAACTGTATAGAGAAAAGATACTCATTTTTAACAATACTGCTTTATTTTCATTTGAAAATTACGAGCAACGCTTATTTCACATATTAAATAAGTGCGATATATCTACATTTCACCCATATATACTTCACTTATATTATGAGTCGGAAAAGTATGGGAATGATATAAAAACAGATCTTCTGAATATAGAAAAATTTATAGTTAGAAGAATGATTGCTAGAGAAGAGACCAAAAGTTATAATAAATTATGTAAAGAGTTTATTAAGAATAAATCTAGCATTGATTCTCAAATAACAAAAATAGGTAAAGATCGCATTGCACATGGATTAAGATCAATAAGTAATAAAGATGCAGCACTAGTGTTATTTTGGATTGAGCTTAAACGTAGACATGAAGATAATAAAGAGAGCTTAAAAGAGTTGAAATACAGTTATTCTTTAGAGCATATAATGCCACAGAAGTGGGAAGAACACTGGGGAGAACAAGCAGTGCCCTACGTTGATCATTGCAATGATATTAACACAAGCTCTCTAAGTAAAGAAAAGAGACAAAAGGTTATTTACCACATCGGAAACATGACACTTTTGAATAGCGCTCTTAACACTTCTCTACGCAATTATTCATTTGATTGTAAGATCAAAGGCGATGGTAGAAAAAAAGGAATAAAAGCATACTCTGATTTAAAAATAACCAAAGACGATATTGTTGCACCTTTAGAAAATGGGGAAGAAACGTGGAATGAATATAGTATAATAAATAGAACAAGAAAGCTTGAGGAGGAGTTCAATTCAATTTGGTCATAATATGCCTGGTTTATATTACTGTGTATTTACCATTAATATCTAGTCCGTTGTATATATCTATAGTTTATGATAATATATATAAAAGACAGTAATATGTTCTTGGTACAAGTGACAGTATAATGGTTTTACATTAAACTATTGAGGCGTTTGTTCTGTTTTCATTAATTGTTCTACTACTGAGGGTTTAGTTGTGAAAATCTTCTTATAAACAAGAAAAATATATGAATAAGAGGTTAAAACTAATTATATCGGTTAACAACTGTAAAATATGAATATCGCAAAAAGCACCCTTAATTAGGTGCTTTTTGCGAGCTCTTTAGAGCGCCGCTTTTTTTTAAAAAGCGTAAATA
>CAMQVM010000274.1 GCA_947038135.1 uncultured Rikenellaceae bacterium | reverse complement strand
ATAAGTTCTGTTTTAGGGGTAATTTATTAATAAAAACCATACCTAAATAGTTGAAATAAGTATATTTAATGTTTTGCGAATCTCCCTATATAGATACTCAAAAATCAGCCTCAGAGCTAAACGATACAATAGTTTTTTTTATAGGATGGTAAAACTCTATATTTGCAGCGTGAAGATGCAACCTTTCAACACGTTTACCATATTTAACACTCTCGCCATACAATGTGTCGCCTATGATTGGAGCGTTAAGCCCTAAGTTATGTGCACAATGCAGCCTTAATTGGTGTGTACGCCCTGTTAATGGGTATAATTTAACCCTAGTTGCTTCTTGTGTTCTACTTACTACCTCATATTGTGTAACAGACTCTTTTCCACCATCATAATCTACTCGTTGACGTGGTCTATCATTATAATCAGCCGCTAAAGGAAGAGAAATAACACCTATATCACCTACAACACAACCATTTAAAATAGCAACATAACATTTTTTCACCTCTCTATTTTCAAACTGACGCTGCAATTTTGCCTGCACCTCAACACTTTTCGCCACAATCAAAAGACCAGATGTAGCCATATCTAAACGATGAACCATATATGGCTCTTGACCATGAAGGTGCGTCTCTTTAAGATAACTATACAACGAGCTAACCACTACCTTTCCTGGCACACTAAGCACACCTGCGGGTTTATCAACCACTAACAGCCAATCATCTTCATATACAACTTTCACCTTCTCAAACTCTCCTTTAACCATCAAAGGGTCGTTATCAACATCAATACCATCTAACATAAACTCTAATATAGGCTTACATTTACCCACACAAGAGGGGTAAAAGTTGCCATGTTTTCTGAGCTCTCCTTTAGGCGATTCACCCCACCAAAACTCAGCCATACATATAGGAGTAAGCCCGCTTACAAAGGCATATTGTAGCATCTTAGGTGCAGCACACTCTCCAGCACCAGCAGGAGGGGTCTTTGTAGATGTAGTTTTAAATATAGACAATAGATCTAACCTCTCACCTTTAGCCCCAAGAACTTTAAACTCCTCAAAGAGCCTATTTTGCAGAAGTGCTGATTTAGATTTACGCTCCAGCTTCAACCTACCTAACTCTTCATTAAACCTTACTAACTTCTCCTCTAACTCTTTCATTTCACACTTAAACCGCTTCTCTAGCCGTTTAAGCTCCGCCTTCTGAAACTGACTCTCTCGCAAAAGCTCCTCTACCCTACTGTTATCGCTCACTGCTTCACGCTCTTTAGCCCGCTGCTCTTTAGCGATTTTCATTTGTGACTTGAAGTTAGATATAGCCGCTGCCGATTCACTCTTCAAATTCTCAATATTGGCTTTAACGGCTATATAATTATCATTTTGTTCAAGGGCACTCACCTGTAAATTTATATTTGTTATTTCAAGCTCACCGACTCTAAAAAACTCTTTGGGTTTAAGCATATCATATATAGGTGGCACAAAATAAAGATGGTTGTTTTGCCCTGCTATATTACCCGAAAAGGCAGCTAAATAACCAAGCTCTCCGATTTTATTTTTCACTATAAGCACTCCAAACATTTTCCCTCTCCGTAGCTCTTCCCTCCACAAGCTTTGACTATTTATATAGCTAGTAAGCTCATCTTTAGCCCTTACAGCTAATGGATGGGCGATATAGTTGAAAGGATATGTGAAGCGTGCAGGTGGCAAAAATGCCTCTACTGATTCATTAAATAACAGAAACATAACTAAGTTTATAAGTGATTTATATCGTGTAAAGGTATAAAAATTCAACATATAACAAAAAAACACTATATTTGCATATACATAATACGAAATTACAATGACTGATAACAGACAAAATAGAAAACCTGACTGGTTAAAAATAAAACTCAACCATACAGGTGAGAAGTATACATTTGTATCGAAGATAGTAAAAGAGCACGGACTAAACACGATATGCGGCAGTGGCAAATGCCCTAACATGAGTGAGTGTTGGAGCAGAGGAACTGCCACCTTTATGATACTTGGCAATATATGTACACGTGCCTGTAAATTTTGTGCTACGGCAAGTGGAAAACCACTAGCGGTAGATACTCAAGAGCACCTAAAGCTAGCACGCTCAATAGAGCTAATGGAGCTAAAACACTGTGTTATAACATCGGTAGATAGGGACGACCTAGAAGATGGAGGAGCAGAAGTATGGAAGCTGTGCATAGAGGCAATAAGAGCAAGCTCACCAAAGACCACCATAGAGGTATTGATACCCGATTTTGATGGTAAAACAGAGCTACTAGATATTATTTTAGGAGCGAAACCAGACATTATAGGTCACAACATAGAAACTGTAAGACGACTAACACCAAGCATACGAAGCCGTGCAAAATACAACACTAGCCTAGAGGTTATAAAATATCTTAAATCAAAGGGGGCGGTTACAAAAAGTGGGCTTATGGTAGGTATTGGCGAGAGTGATGAAGAGATAATAGAAACCATCAACGACCTTAAAGAATATGGATGTCAACTTCTTACGATAGGTCAGTATCTACAACCTACCACAAAGCACATAGCAGTAGATAGGTATGTGCACCCATCGCAGTTTAAGGCATACAAAGAGCATGGTTTGGGCATTGGTTTTAACTATATCGAGAGTGCACCACTTGTCCGTTCATCTTACATGGCAGACAAGGCAATGCAGAGCACCACGCAAGTAACCAAGCAGAAAGTAAACCTTTCAGATATATCCTCACTAGATATATGCACACTAAACAACAGCAGTTGCAATAAGTAAATATTACCGCATAGTAAAAAATTCAGATTACCGCATAATTGCATATACAATAGCTGTTTACACTGGGTTTGATTTATATATTTTTCATTGTTATGTAATTTATCTGCACAAAGTTATATATCTAGGGTAATTTTGTGCTTATATAGGGAAATTCTCAAAACGTTAAATACACTTATATTCAACTATTTAGGCATGGTTTTTATTAATAAATCACCCCGAAAACAGAACTTATAGCTGTTTTTTGGGGT
>CAMQVM010000273.1 GCA_947038135.1 uncultured Rikenellaceae bacterium | reverse complement strand
TTTAAACTAAACTCACCATTACGACCAGTAATAGCAGTGTTATTACCACCACCTAACTCTTTGATAGACACCCCTACAAGAAGCTCACCCTTATCGGACTTTACAACACCTGAAATAAGCTTTTTATTTTCAGTTTTTGCATTATCACTTTTTAAAATCGACTCGCTTACTCTGCTAGTTATCATAATTTCGCCACTACCACTTATATCACCTATCGACACGGCAAAAGCATTAAATGAAACCGCCGATAATAGCGCATAAGTTATTATTGTTTTTCTTCTTCTCATAATCATTAATTTTAATATATAGTGCAACTTAACCGCACAACACTAATGCAAATATAACAATAATAGGTTACAAATCAAATTAATTAGGTTGACTTGCATAATACAGCTTAACGAAATAACACTATATATCTATGCAAAAGCAGGTGTAACAGATAAAATTAGATAAACATTTGCATTATATTTGCTATTTCAGTATTAATTTCATACCTTACCAAATAAATTTTTAAATTATGGCAAAATCAATTAAGTTTGGACTATTACCACGTATCATCTTAGCAATAATGCTAGGTATTGGAAGCTCCTATTTCTTTCCTATATGGGCTATTAAAATATTCACTACAATAAACGGTATCTTCGGAAACTTTTTATCGTTTACTATACCTCTAATAATATTAGGATTGGTAGCACCAGGAATAGCCGACCTTGGCAAGGGTGCAGGCAAGCTACTCGGCATAACTGCTCTACTAGCATACGGTTCGACACTACTGGCAGGCTTTATGGCATACTTCACTGCAAGCTCGTTATTTCCATTTATGCTTGGCTACAACGAAGAGATAGGTAGGTCGCTAACTGAAAAAACAGATATATTTACACCCTACTTTATTGTAGAGATGCCTCCTATTATGAGCGTAATGGGAGCATTGCTTCTTGCTTTTATCTTAGGGTTAGGACTCACACAGGTTAAAGGCAACAGCTTTAAGGGGGTGTTAAACGATTTTAACGGTGTAATAATACAGGTTATATCTAAAATCATAATACCTTTGCTACCTATATTTATCTTTGGTATATTTTTAAAGATGGGCGCAGAGGGCACAGTAGGTGGAATAATGGCAGTTTTTGTAAAGGTATTAGGTATAGTACTACTTATGCAGGTGGTATTGATAGTTACTCAATATCTTATTGCTGGGGCGGTATCTCGCCGTAATCCATTCAAGGCTCTTTACACCATGCTACCAGCTTATGTTACAGCCTTAGGCACACAATCGTCGGCTGCAACAATACCTGTAACACTCGAAAAGAGCATACAAAATGGAGTACGCAAAGACCTCGCAGGTTTTGTTGTGCCCCTATGCGCTACAATACACCTTGGAGGCAGCACCATGATGATTACCACCTGCTCAATAGCGGTGATGATTATGAGTGGTATGCCCTATACATTTAGCATGTATGCAGGCTTTATTATGATGCTTGGCATTACCATGGTAGCTGCACCAGGAGTTCCTGGAGGTGCTATAATGGCTGCCACTGGGCTACTTACATCTATGCTTGGCTTTGATGAGACACTCGGAGCACTTATGATCGCCTTGTATATCACTATGGATAGCTTTGGCACTGCTTGTAATGTAACTGGCGATGGTGCGATTGCTATTATTGTTGATAAGATCGCTAAAGAGGAAGAGGAGGTTTTGCCTGCTGGTTGAGTTGGGTTGTTTTAGTGTTGTTTTGACTTTTTGTCATTCAACAAAACTCTTATGAGGCAAAAAAAATGAGGGCAGTCATCCGATTTGGATTTCTGCCTTTTTAGGTTTACTCCAGTTTATAACAACTAAAATATTACTTATTGTGTAAAAGTACATATTTTATTGGACAAAATAATAAGAAGTGATGTTTAAGATGCTTAAATATGCTTTTCTCTGATATTGACACTCGTGGAGAAACTAACACAATGTACTACATCTGCCAAAGAGTTGGCAGTGTTAAGAATAAATTTAAGAGCTTTAAAAACAGCTCTACTCAAAAATAAAGCTTATGAAAAATAGTGTCTGTATCATGCCAAAATAAAGTTTTGTCATTATATTTATGCTATGTATGAAATTTTTTATTACTTTTGTATGAACAATAGCACGTGCTGTTGTGTAAAATTGAATTGCTTATAGAAAAAAAGAAATAAAATACATATATAATTAACGTTATTGTTTATCCTCAACCTAAAATCGCCAATTTTAACCAGTTTGATAAACAAGGCAGGAATATTGTATCCTTATGGATATGGTGTGCCCTGACTTGTTGGACTGGTGGGTGTTTGGCGATACCTTGGTTGAGAACTTGTTGGAGGTACACCTTTTTATTTATGGTGTTTCTAACAAGGTTTAAAAACCTTAAAATTTATGGAAATCATCAAAGAAAAAACCATCGCCTTTACAGGCAATCGAAATCTAACATCACCAAATGGCTTGTTAGGCATTGAACTAAGAACTGCTATTATTAACGAACTATACAAAACCATCGAGCGAGAATACCTCGAAAATGGCTTTACAACTTACCTTAGTGGCATGGCAATAGGCTTCGATTTTCTTTCGGGCTTAGCTGTTACAGAGCTAAAACATCGCTATCCTGAAATCAAATTTATAGCTGTTATACCATTCGTTGGTCACCACGACAGATTTTCAGCCCATCAAAGATTAAATTTTGAAAATCTATGTGAGTTAGCAGACGATATCATTACAGTGTCAGCTACCCCAAGCATAGAAGCCTACCACAGTCGCAATGATTTCCTCATTTCGCACTCATCCAAAATCATCGCCTACCACAACGGCAAACCCCGCAGTGGCACAGGTTCTACTATCCGCAAAGCCCTTGCAAAGGGCATTAATGTTGAGAATATTTATTTGACAACTTAAGGTTCTATTGTTATTAACACCTCTATCTAGGGCGATTCACAAAACGTTAAATATACTTATGTTAAACTATTTAGATATGGTTTTTATTAATAAATTACCCCAAAAACAGAACATATAGCTGTTTTTTGGGGTAATACAATTTTTATTTACG
>CAMQVM010000272.1 GCA_947038135.1 uncultured Rikenellaceae bacterium | reverse complement strand
AAGTTGCCCCGAGATTGTAGTTCTTACAAAAGATATAAAAGTAGAAGCAGGAACACCAATACAAACAGTGAATGCAGCTTTTAAGCGAGCAGTAGCCCAAGTAAAGGTAACTATCGTTAGCACTACAGGAAATGTAAAGAAAAGCAGCACATCTCACATGGTTGAGATAGTAGATGTAGCATCACATTTAAGCCTTTATGGTGGGTTGTTAAAAACAGATGGCACTCCAAGCAGACAGAACCATGCCGTGTTAGATAGCACAATACACCCAATGCAACGTTCTATCGGTATTCATTCATCAGTTGCCACAATACCCCCAACAGGTGATATATCGGCATTTCCTTTTGCAGAGTTTATAGTTCCAGCTTACGATGATGATGCGCCAAATAAAGTAACCCCTAACCCAGCAGGACACAAGCAAAATAAATTTATACGCATAAATGTAGACCTTGAAACGGAATCACCAGCGGGTAGATACAAAAATTCGGTGTTAGTTTCACAAGCCTCATTATCAGCGAATATGCGTATGCATATAAAGTTAAATGTAAGTGCAGAGCTAACAGCAACAGTGGTGATAGAAGAGTGGGGCGAGATAAGTGTAGACAGTGATATTGTAGGCACAAAAATCTCAGGACCAAGTAAAGTAAGAATGGATTATGCACGCTTAGGCAAAAAGTTTCAATCGGCAGATATAAACTATGAGTGCGATGGAACAATAATGATGCTTATAGGTGGTGCAAAGGTTACCTTACCTACAGTAGTAGGAGGTCAAGCCGATTTAATGTCAAAGTTACCAACTAATGTAAAAAGTTGGCTTACCGCCGCTACATGGATGCACGACCAAACGGCAGTTGCAGCAACAGCAACACAACCAGCAGTAAGTGCTAAAGGTCACTTTAACTTCACCTACAAAGTAAGTGATGCAACAAATAAAGAAGATTTTGTAATAGATTTAAAGAAAGTAAAAAAAGTAGGTGATGTTTTAGAGCCAGGCAATGTAGCCAAACGTATTAAAGTAATTTACGATAATGGTTTTATTACACCTGAAATTCTTGATGCTAAAGCTTCAACTTTTATTCCTGAGGGTGGTGGAGTGTCTAACCGTAATAGTTGGTCACTATTAGGTTTTCATGTAGCTAGACGAGGTTGGAGTGGTCACGATGCAGGAGTTAAGGCTGAGGTAGCTAGTAAAGCTATAGACCCATATATAGATAACTCATTAGCAACAGATATTAAATTAAATTCAGGTATTGGTGTAGCTGGAGCAGTAGCAGGTGACCCTAAATTGTCATGGCAATCATCAGTTGCGAGTATTGGTCTTATAGATAAGTCATTTAATACTGGAAAAATATACACTTCATTACAGGCAGCTAGTACTGCCTATGTGCATGCTACAGCGAAGTATTGCACCAATACTGGCACCAATTTTTATTTGCCAGCAGTAAGTGAGTTAATGTGGATTCAAAAAAATGCTAACCCATATTTAGGAACTTCATACCAATTTGACCCAGAGGTAACTTATGCAAGTTCAACAGAATTTAACAATGCTTATTACTATGGTGTTAAAGGAGGTGTTGCAGTGCAGTCTTCTAGTAAAACATCAAATATGAATGAGGGTGTACGATGTGTTCGAGATCCTTTTGAGTTGAAGCCAGCAAAGCGTGTAGAGGGTTTTTATACTGGATCAAGTGATGCTGATCGTATTAATGGTACAGTTGCAAGAGGTTCTGATGTGCATGCTCTTTTAGGAGTTACGCCAAGCACTCACACTATTACCAGTGTTACAAGTACTTTTAACAAAGATTGGGATGCAGTAATAACAACAAGTGCCGTAGCACCATCAATATTGCCTATTGTAGCTAATTGGAATAAGCCAAATAATGGAATGAAAATAACCGGTAATACGGTCTACTTTTACTCTTTCCGCACCGCACCAGGTGATGCAGATATCTTAGGTAGTTTGTATGTTTCAGGTATAACAAATGGTAATCCATTTGCTTATGAATTACCGTTAACTATAGTAACGAGTTGTAAGCTACCAACAAGTGCAGAGAATTATAGTATAGTCATCTACGGCTTCAAGGTAGCAGATCGTAATGTAGGTTCAAAGTTGCCTACTGCTACTGATTACTTAACAGCTAGTAAGTACTTTACGAATCAAGTAAATCACCCTGATTACCTTCCTGGTTCGCAAGGTGGTACTTCTTACAACTGGATTCCACAAGATACAGATATAGCAGCAATAGCTGGTGAGTATTACGCACACACTCCAAAATACGGTATGTCCAATGCTCGCACAGCATGTGATGAATTTGGTTTGGGTAATAAGGCAAGAGGCTTCTGGCGTTTGCCCGATGAGTTGACACCTAGCAGCAGAATAGAGATCGAAAGAATAAGCTTACAGATTCGTCACAGCAAGTTCCGAGCATACTTGTTATCGACCAAGAGTAAGAACGTACCCGCCGAGGGCACGACACCATCTTTTGTCGAGTACAGTGGAGTGTTTCTTCCTATAGCTGGGCGCTCTAACTACCCTAGCTATGAGGTCAGCGTCTTGTGGTCTGGTAATATGTACCATGCTGATATGAGCAGCGTCCTTGCTTGGCTCCCTGATGGCGGCGTAAGCATTTCAATGGATGATCGGGCTTATGGCTACTCTGCTCGTTGTGTGTCAGAGTAGCTGCTCTGCGGGCTTGCCCGTGGTTAGCTAGCGGTTTATGAGAGGCTTGTCCCATGCTATCCAAGCAGTGCTAAGCGCCGAAGGCGCTAATGGGAAAAAAATAATAAATAGCGAGGTGTCCGTAAGGACACCTCGCTATTTGGTGGTATACAACACCCTTTTATTTATGTGGAAAACTACACCTTTCAAAAAAAAACTAAATATTACCACTTAAGCATGAGGGAACTTTTGATTTTTTGTTATTATACTTTTTGAAAAAAAGTAACAAAAAATACATTTTTTAAATTTATAATGAATAATAATTGTAGATTTGTAAATTAATTTATTACTTTTGTTGTTTAATAGTACATGGGTATGATTTTAGTGTTGCGTAAAAAAGAAGATTTGTTTCGTTGCTCCGATTTAATT
>CAMQVM010000271.1 GCA_947038135.1 uncultured Rikenellaceae bacterium | reverse complement strand
GAATGTTGATGTTGGAGTATCTGAAGCAGATAAAAAGCTGCTCTCGCCATAGTCAGTATAGTTATCTGTTGCAGCCGACTCTTGGGAGGTGGGTGTTTGAGTATTTTGTTTTGACGAACGCTTGCTATTGCCTCTGCTCCTACGATGTGATGTCATACCTGAATAAAGACCTGCTAATCGGCGTTTACTTCTACCGTGACTAACAACAATAGCCTCATCAAGTTGCAATTCATCCTCATCAAGAGTTAGTTCAAAGTGGCTCTTGCCATTGGTGTTGACAACTAAAGTCTTATACCCAATATAGAGAACTGATAAAGTTGAACCATTAGGAATGTCAAGAGCAAACTTACCATCAAAATCAGTTATAGCACCAATATTTGTGCCTGTTATAATAATGGTGGCACCGATAATTAGTGCTCCTTTGGAGTCTTTAACACACCCAGTAATCGGGCGAGTTGTTATAGAGTCTTGTTGTGTAGTTATAGTTGTTGCATCTTGGATAGTAGCTGCCGAGTTGCCTATGCTCGTTATTGTTATTAAAAATACAATTAATATTAACGATATTAATTGTCGTTGTCTGTCATTTGGTGTTAGGTGAAAAATAAGATTTTTCATAGATTAAATTTAAGGTTAATAAAAGAGGATTACAAATGATAAAAAAGCGTGATATCTAACGGACACCACGCTTCTATATTATTATATTATTATATTATTATATTGATAAGAACCATAATAACTTAACACTGCTTACTGTAAGCTTTGTGAAACATTGAACTTACAATCTACCGAAAAATTACTCTGATACGCAACGAATAGAGAAGCCACAAGCACTACTATCGTGATTCAAGGATGAAGCCCTATAGTTTGCATGTAAGTCATACGCCAGACCACTACCAGGCATAAGAGCAGCAGACCAGATGTAACAACTAACTTTTTTAGGGATACCAGAATAACCAGTTAGAGGAAGCAACACCCCACTATACTCGATACCAGATAGTACAGCTCCTGCGGTAGTCTTATTGACACTTGCAGTTGATAACAAAAACACACGGTATTTGCTGTGGCGTATTTGAGCTTTCATGGCAACAATTTCGCCATTGCCTGTTTTATCCTCGTCGGGCAAACGCCACGAGCCATTACCTAAACTTAAGGTATCGCACGCATAGTAAGCACTTGGCATGTTCATACCTACCCTTGAGGTATGAGCATAATATTCACCTGCTATTGCTGAAACTGCTGGATTTTGCTTAATCCATGTGTCATAAGCATCAGAAGAAGAACTGCCGATTGAACCTTCAACATAATCTGGATGGTCGATTTGGTTAGTGAGGTATTTATTAGCTATTGGGTAATCTGCCGAGGGTAATCTTGACCCTGCATTACGATCAGCCACTTTAAAGCTATTGATCGCAATACTGTAATTATCTGCACTTGTTGGTAGCCTACAACTAGTTATCACTTTTATATCAACACTATGCTTGTAAACAATATTATCTGGAGATGTAGCTATTATATCTATTGAACGAGTTATGTCGGCATCACCTGGTGCTGTACGGTAAACATTCAGATAGAAACTCGTTTGTGTCCCTGATGCTGGTGTAAATTCTGCAATAGATGCTGTAACTGGTGATGTTGTAAACTTTGTTGGTAAAGTGCTCGGTATCGCAGTTGTTAATGTAGCATCCCACTCTTGTTTAAAAGTACTCGCAACCTTATATTTGTAACCATTACCTACCAATACATCATATTTCTTGCTTACTGCATAACCACTAGCTTTAAGTTCATCGGGAATAAAGCCCTCTAAGGTGATTAGTCCGCCCTTAGATTTTAATGTGACAACTTCACTTCTATGATCTATATTACCTAATTTTACGTTGTATCTAAATATTGCAAGACCATCACCCGAAGCTGTAATTTTTAAACTCTTTACGTTGCTATCTAATGTAGACGGTACTTCTTTTAAAGCAATCGTAAAGTTACCTACACGTAAAACATCTTCTAACGTTACACTTAAAGGTGTTGGCTCAACCATTGGTGCATTGATTGACGTTTGGCGGCTTATTTGCGCTAACTCTATTGTTTTTTCGGTACTTGTAACTTTAAACTCACTACCTAACTCATTTACATTCAATGCATATTGACCATTACTTACAATTACTGTTCCCTCTTCTTCTACTATGATGTCGAAATCTACATTGCCTGCTGGGTAATTTAATGCATCGGTTGCAGTTAGATAACCGTCTTGACTCACCTCACGAATCTTTACTATATAGTGGTGATTGCTTAATATATCAAGAAACTTCTTACCTCCCTTATCAAAGAAATCTAAACGGTGATATGTGGTCTTGCCTCCGCCTGTATTCTTCATTATCATCGCTATACGCTTGTTTGATGAATCAATCTCATTTAAAGGAGTTCCTGGGTTACCAATTGATTTTGTAGAGTAAGGATAAGCAAAAATATAACTTGCTCCTATATAATTATCGTTACTATCTTTTAACATCTGTGATGACAGCTCATTTATCTCTGCTCCTGCTGCTATTGTGGTAACCGCTTCTGAACCAGTAGAAGATATAACCTGATCATTGATACCATCAATAGAACCAACATCAGACAACTGATATAACTTATAAGTTGTATTAGCAGTGGTAAAACTCGAACCCACATCGCCTGGAACGTGTAAATTTCCATTGTAATCAAGCTTCAACTGAACCTTAGCTACTGAACGTTTTACTGCTATTAGCGGGCTACCTGCTGCACTCCATATACCTTTGCCGAACATAGGTAAACCATCACTTAAAGCAACTAAACCAGTAACACTTGTTAGCTTTAAAGCTGACAACATATCTTTTTTTGGTATCGTTAAGTTTTCAATCACTTTGTTAAAAACAATGTTTATCTCATCACCCTCAGCTATATTATCGGTTGGCTTAAACGCTAGAATCTTTTTTGTGTTAACTCCATCATCAGTGATATTTGTTAGCTCAACTTTAGAAGTAAACTTTGGGGCATCAGCATCTGCCGCACCACCTGCATAAACTATTACATAAGCCTGCTTAATAGCAACCTCATCAACTGCACCTGCACGTGTAGC
>CAMQVM010000270.1 GCA_947038135.1 uncultured Rikenellaceae bacterium | reverse complement strand
AGTTTGCATCTATGAATAGGCTTACTATAACCATTAAGATACGCTATACGAGCAAGTTTGAGCCCGAAAATAACTTTGACAAAAACTTTTCAGCTTACGAAGACTACGACTCTAACAAGCTGATGCAGGAGGTTGAACCTACACTGCTACCACAAATTGTTGAGAAGCTAGTAGAAGATATCTTTAATGCATCGGTGTCTAATTGGGACTAATTGCTACAATTATCGGCAATATCTATTAATAGTGTGTTGCAAAAAATAGTGTGTTGCAAAAATAGTGTGTTGCAAAAAACTAAGCAAAATTCAAACAAACGAAGACCACCTGTCAATTAATCAAATAGAAAGAATTGAGGGGTGAGATGTAGCAGTTCGCAATTTTGCAACGGTCTATATATGTATATGGCGATTCACAAAACCGAGTTTTGTGAATCGCCATATACTTTAAAATCGAAGATGCTTTATAGGGTTAGCTTTAGATATCCTCAAACAATTAACTGCTATAATTATACAGACCAGCAACACAAGTACTGCAACACTTCCTAAATAGATAAACCACGGAATCTCTGCCTTTAGTGCAAACATCTCTTGCCAGTATACCCCTGCCAGCAAAGCACCTACCACACCAACAGTAAATGCAGCAATAGACAACAGGCAAATTTGACGTATAAAAAGCGCTGTGATAGTCTGCTGTGTCGCACCATTAATTTTGCGTATAGCAATCTCTTTGCTTCTACGGCTCATCTCATTATTAAGGTAGCCTATAAGCCCCATTATAGTTATCAAAAGAGCTATTAAAGAGCATAATGATACAGAGTTGCGAAAATTCAACTCTTTGCTATACAACTGCTCTAAACTCATGCTTACACTACTCACCTCAGGGTTGTTGATATCGGGAAGTAGCTCTTTTAGTGTGTCGTTTACTCTCTGTACAGCGTCAGCCGAAAGGTCTTTAAATTTGATATGTAAATTATATTCATTTGGAACAACATTGCCTTTAAAAAACATAGCAGTAGGGCGTGAGTCGACATATAGAGCATTGCCTACTCTGAAATCTTCAAATACACCACATACAGTAATATTATTGCCATACCCTCCAGTTGTTTCAAATGGTTTACCTACTGCACCATCTATCCACAAACCTATGTTATTCATCTTCTTAACAAAGCTTCTGCTCACCATCACTTGAGTTTCGGTGTTGTTTACAAATCTGCTACCTTCGATTAGCGGAATTTGCATAAAATCTATATAGTTGATATCTACATAGGCAAGGTCTACGTAGTTGATTGATATATCACCACTATAAAAGTTGTTTCCTCCATCAGGTCCAAATATAGGTATCACCTCACTAAATGTTACATCTGCAACCTCAGAAAGTTGTGATATCACCTCTCTACATATTTTTTGTTGTTCGACTGAATTAGTTAAGTTAATATGCATTACATTATCATAGTTGTACCCCATGTTATTATCGTTGATCATAAAATTGTACTGTAACGATACAATAGATAGAAAAGCAACAAGAAACCCAGCAGTGATAAACTGCATAAATAGCAGTATCATTTTCCATCTACGTTTATTGTCTGCAAATAGGCGAAACACCGTTGTTACAGGTATATACGAGAATAGAAGTCCAGGAAGTAGCCCCGAAAAGAGCCATGCTGCCACACATATAATAACTAAAGGAGAGAGGTTTGATAGCTGAAATAGCATATCTATCGAGCGCCCTAACATCTGCTCAATCATCTCTTTAAATGAGAATATAAATAATGTTGACAGCAGCAATGCAAGAGTGATGTGCACAAAGCTCTCAGACAGCATCATTATATATATTTTGCTGTTTGGTGCACCATAACATTTATGCAGTGCCACCTCTTTCGAGCGTGACACAACCGATGATATAACAATAAGTATATAATTCATCACCGCCGCAAATAGAATCACCATAGATAGCAGCATGAGCACTAATGACATAGTCTTAATATTGGCTTTGTTGCTATGCAGCTCAGTAAGAGGTTTAAGGCGATATGTTAAATTTGTGTTATATTTCAAATACTCCTCTTGCATATTAACGTGTCTTTTTAACATAGCATTAACTGCACTCTCTGCCTGCTCAACTGATGAGTTGTCTGCTAGCTTAATGTAGCCACTATACCGATCATTACCAACCCAGCCCATCGAGCCATCGAATCCCCAAATTATCCTCACTGTTGGCATAGACACCAATACATCGAGGTTGAAATGGGAGTTTTGAGGTAATTTTTCATAAACTCCACCAATAGTAAACTCTATTCCAGGGCACGCTTCAACCTCAATAACCTTATCAATAACATCTCCACCCATCATCTCTGCCATTTCATCGGTGATCATAACCTGTAAAGGTGTTGAGAGAATTTTTGCAGGGTCGCCCAATATAACACGCTGTGAGAAGAGTGTAAAAAAAGCACTGTCGGCAAAGGTACAGCTCGCTTTGTAGCTGTTATTATTTTGTGTAGAGATAAAAGTATCTCCGATATATGATATACGAGTAGCGCTAATAACCTGCTCTATCTCCTTTTTAGCAGTTACTGCAATGGCACCAGATGTATATCTTGAAGAGTTAGCGAGGGTGTTGTCGGTGCTATACTCTGAATGTATTCTGTATATGTTATCTTTATCTAAAAAGAAGTTATCATAAGAGTTTTCAAAATATACTTTCGATATCATCACCAGCGATGCAGCAAGACCAATAGATAATGAAAATATCTTAATAAAGTTATGCTCTCCTTTTTTAGGCAGAGATTTAATAATTCGTTTAAATCTAATCATAATATATAGTGTTAAGTGTTTGCGCTATAATATCACAATCGACAATCGTGCCATGGGTGCAATAAGCTGTATAACAGTTGTTTCGAGATATGGGTGGTGGAGATATGTGTCAAATATATTGACACTCGTGTAAAGAAATTTGACAGCTAAGATTAATATAATCATAATTAATTAGGGAGATTCGCAAAACGTTAAATATACTTATGTTAAACTATTTAGATATGGTTTTTATTAATAAATTACCCCAAAAACAGAACATATAGCTGTTTTTTGGGGTAATACAATTTTTATTTACGCTTTTAAAAAAAAAGCG
>CAMQVM010000269.1 GCA_947038135.1 uncultured Rikenellaceae bacterium | reverse complement strand
ATGTGATGCAGCCTCACCATCTCGCACTGTAAGCACGTTATTTATAAGTAACACACCCTGCTGTGCCCATGAGGTAAGGTCTCCATTATTGGGTGACATATCCACTCCTAAATCTAGGCTGATGGCCTTAAATATATTTCGTAGTGATGGTGGTGGTATTACACCACTTGCTACTGAGAATGCCAATCCATGAGCTTGATTTTCGCCATGATAAGGATCTTGACCTATAATAACAACCTTCACATCTTTTGGTGAGGTGAGGTTAAAGGCGGTGAATATCTGCTCAACTGGAGGGTAAATAGTATAACTACCCTGCTCTTTCGCAATAAAATTATCTATATCTTTAAAATAATCTTCTCCTAAAATAGGCAGAAGCTTATTATGCCACTCATTGCTTAAACTGTCAAAAACATTTTTCATAGTATGCAAATTACGCCATTTTTATAGTAATATACAAATATAATTCAAAAAAAATTATCGCTCTACGATAAAGCTATGACTAAAACTGATCATTATTAAGGTTTAATTTGGTGAAAACAACATTAAATTATAAAAATAATCTCTATACCCCCCTCTTTTAACACCATATAACTCAAAAAAAGAGTAAAATAGTGAAACAACCCCTATATTATTTGGATTGTGTGAAGAAAAAAACTACTTTTGCAGCAGTAAATTATTAAAGATACTTTTTATGACATCATTGAGATTTAAAATGGTTGAAAATGCTATTTTCAAAAAAGCCAAAGAACCATTAGCTCCTACTGAGAGAATAACAGAATATTATGCGAAAAATGTCTTTGATGATAAGAAGATGAAGAACCATCTTTCGCCTCAGGACTACGTATTAGTACAGCAAGCTATTGAGCAGGGCAAGCCACTTAATAGTGAGATTGCTGAGATAGTAGCAGCAGCAATGCTCAACTGGGCAAAAGAGATGGGTGCAACGCATTACACTCACTGGTTTCAGCCTCTTACAGGAGGAACAGCTGAGAAGCATGACGCATTTTTCGAGTTTAATAAAGATGGTGAGGCTATTGAGAGGTTCTCAGGTAAACTGCTAATGCAGCAAGAACCCGATGCTTCAAGCTTTCCAAATGGAGGAATAAGAAACACTTTTGAGGCTCGTGGATATAGCGCATGGGACCCTTCGTCTCCTGCCTTTGTTGTAGATACAACACTTTGTATACCTACTATATTTATATCATATACTGGCGAGTCGCTAGATTATAAAACTCCTCTGCTTCGTACTATTGAAGCAGTAGATAGTGCTGCTACAACTATATGTAAATATTTTGATGATAAAGTTAATAATGTAGTGTCGTTTTTAGGTTGGGAGCAAGAATATTTTCTTCTTGATGAAAACCTTTGGGCAGGTAGACCTGATCTTATGATTACTGGTCGTACGCTTCTAGGTCATGAAAGTGCCAAAAATCAGCAGCTTGAAGATCATTACTTTGGAGCAATACCTACAAGGGTCATAGCATTTATGAAAGACCTTGAATTTGAGTGTTGGAAGCTAGGTATTCCTGTAAAGACACGCCACAACGAAGCGGCACCAAATCAGTTTGAGCTAGCACCAATATACGAAACAATGAACCTTGCCAACGATCACAACCAGCTGCTAATGTCGGTTATGAAGCGTGTAGCACGTCGCCATTGTTTTAGAATACTTCTTCATGAAAAACCTTTCAAGGGGGTTAACGGTTCTGGAAAGCACTGTAACTGGTCTTTGGGAACTAACACTGGTGTAAACCTAATAGGACCTGCTAAGACAGATATAGGAAATCTTCAATTCTTTGCTTTTCTTGTGAACATAATGAAAGCTGTACACAAACACAATGCAGTAATCAAGGCATCAATTGCTAGCGCTACCAACCTTCATCGCTTAGGTGCTGCTGAGGCTCCTCCATCTATCATATCTATATTTATGGGTACACAGATTTCTGCTATACTTAATGGTATTGAGACTGGCGAGGTTACTCAAAAGATCACGTTCAATGATAAAAACTGCGTGGCAATAGAGGGTATTAGTCACATGCCTCAGCTATTTTTAGACAACACCGACCGCAACCGCACCTCTCCATTTGCCTTTACAGGTAATAGGTTTGAGTTTAGAGCAGTAGGTTCGTCTTCAAACTGTGCTGGCTCTATGATTGTTATACTTAGTGCTTTAGCCGAACAGCTCATTGACTTTGATAAAGATATTAAGGCAAATATGGCAGGTGGAATAGATAGTACTACTGCAATATACTCTACTATACAAAAGTATATCACCGAGTGTAAAGATATCATATTTGATGGCAATGGATACTCTGAGGAGTGGAAAGAAGAGGCTGGAAAACGTGGTATTGACCGAGAGAGCTCTGTTCCATTAATAATTGACAACTATCTTTCTGATTCATCTGTTGAGTTATTTACAAAGCTTGGTGTGATGTCTAAAAGTGAATTAGAGTCGAGGGCTGAGGTGAGTTGGGAGACCTTCACTAAAAAGATCCAAATAGAGTCACGAGTACTTGCTGATATGGCTATAAATCATATTCTTCCAGTAGCTTCAAGATATCAAAATACACTACTAGACAAGCTATATAAACTAAAAACTCTGTTTGCTGAGGATAAATACCTATCTCTTGCATCTGTTGATTTGGAAGCGGTAGAGGTTATATCTAATCATATCTTTGAGATACAACGTTTAACAAATGAGATGGTTGATGGGCGTATATTTGCTAATGCGTGCTTAGATGAGCGCTCTAAAGCAATAGCGTATAATGATAGAGTGTTTCCATTTTTAGATCGTATTCGTTTCCATATCGACTCGCTAGAGCTTATTATTGACAACGAAATATGGCCATTACCGAAATACCGTGAACTTTTGTTTATTAGGTAGTTTTGTTTACTTGAATTGTAACAATGACTTCCTAGAGGTTTACATATAATAAAGATACTGCCATCAAAAATTACAGCAAGTAATTTTTGATGGCAGTATCTTTTGGTGACTATTGAAAAATAGCGAGGTGCTGAATTATGATTTTGAAAATGGCACAATAGTTAGGGAGATTCGCAAAACATTAAATATACTTATGTTCAACTATTTAGGTGTGGTTTTTATTAATAAATTACCCCGAAAACA